>JACCXW010000243.1 GCA_013696785.1 Geodermatophilaceae bacterium
CGGCGGTCCGGTGCCAGGCCGCGGGCATCGTGGGTGGCATCACCGGCGAGCACGGCCAGGTCGACCGGGTCCGTCCGGGACGGGCGTTGCTCGTCCAGCCGGGCCAGCAGCAGCAGGTCCTCGACCAGGGTGGTCATCCTGGCCGCTTCGGCCTCCACCCGGGTCAGCGCATGGGCGGTGTCCTCATCGACGACGGCGCCCCGGCGCCGGGTTAGCTCGGCGTAGCCCCGGATAGAGGCGAGCGGCGTCCGCAGCTCGTGGCTTGCGTCCGCGACGAACTGGCGGACTCTGGTCTCACTGGCCTGTCGGGCCGACAACGCCGACCCGACGTGTCCGAGCAGCCTGTTCAGGGCGGCGCCGACCTGGCCGACCTCGGTCCGCGGGTCGGCGTCCTGGTCGGGAACCCGCTCCGCCAGCGCGACCTCGCCACGGTCGAGTTGCAGTTCACTCACCCGCACGGCGGTGGCGGCGACCCGGTCCAGCGGCCGCAGCGTCCGGCGAATGAGCAGCATCCCGGCCAGGCCGGCCACGAGCAGCCCGAGCAGGGAGACGGCGATCTCGACGTAGGCCAAGCGGGCCACTGTTGCCTGCACCTCCTCCAGCGGCAGACCCACCGCCACCGCGTCGTCCGCACCCTGGGCGGCGACCACGACGCGGTAGTCGCCGAGCCCGTCCAGAGCCACGGTGCGTGGGCGACCGTCGACCGGCAGGCCGGTCAACTGCGCCGCCTGCCCATCGGTCAGTGGCTGCACATCACCGCGCGCGCTCAGGACTCCGGCGAGGACCACCTCGCCGGAATCGAAGTTCGCGCCCAGTGTCCCGATGCCCTGACCGGGATCGAGCAGGAAGTCGACGCCCTCGTGGCCGCGGCCACCCGGCGGCCGGCCACCGGGGTCGTCGAAGCCGGGAGCGCCGCTTCGACCAGCGGCAGCCTCCAGCTGGTCGTCGACGCGCTGCACCAGGAAGAAGTTGAGCAGGACGAGGCTGAGCGCCCCGATGACGACGCAGACCAGAGCCAGCAGCGCGATCGTGCCGGCGATCAGCCGAGCTCGAAGGGACAGCCGGCGCCCGATCATTCGGTGGCAGCTCGCAGCACGTACCCCGCCCCGCGCATGGTGTGGATCATCGGCTCCCGGCCGGCGTCGATCTTGCGGCGCAGGTAGGAGATGTAGAGCTCGACGACATTGGCCTGACCGCCGAAGTCGTAGTTCCAGACCCGGTCGAGGATCTGCGCCTTTGACAGCACCCGGCGCGGGTTGCGCATGAGGAAGCGAAGCAGCTCGAACTCCGTTGCCGTCAAGGAGATCTCGGTCGTGCCCCGGCGTACCTCGTGGCTGTCCTCGTCCAGGGTGAGATCGCCGACGGCGATGACCGCATCGTCACGGGCGACCGCGACGCCGGAGCGGCGGATCAGCGCACGGACCCGGGCCACCACCTCCTCCAGGCTGAACGGCTTGGTGACGTAGTCGTCGCCGCCGGCCGTGAGTCCGGCGATGCGGTCCTCCACCGCGTCCCGCGCGGTCAGGAACAGCACCGGGACGCGGGGGGCGTCGTTGCGCAGTCGCCGCAGTACCTCCAGGCCGTTGATGTCGGGCAGCATCATTCCAGGACGACGGCGTCCGGGCGGAACTCCCGGGCGAGCCGCACGGCCTGCAGGCCGTCCTCGGCCGATCAGACGTCCCAGGCTTCCAGCCGCAGCGCCATGGTCAGCAGCTCCCGCAGGCTGCCTTCGTCGTCCACGACGAGGACCCGCATGGTGCTGCCGTCAGGATGCTGCAGCGTCGGGAGTGCCTCGGGCCGGCTCATCGTGGTCATGCTCGCATCGTCGGCGCCGCCGCTGTCCGAACCCTGAGGGTTTCCTGTGAATCCGCTGTGCGATCAGGCCCGGCGCAGCAGCCGACCGGTCGGGCGGTCGCCGACGCGCGCGCCGCGCAGCCAGGTCTCGCGGACGACGCCGCTCAGGGTGCGGCCGGTGTACGGCGTCACCGGGTTGCGATGGTGCAGCCTGGTCGGGTCGACGACGAACTCCTCATCCGGGGCGAACACGACGAAGTCGGCGTCGTAGCCCACCTGCACAGCCCCTTTTCCGGCCACCCCCGCCACCCGTGCCGGTCCCGCCGCCATCCAGCGGACGACATCGCCGAGGCCGTGACCGCGCTTGCGCGCCTCCGTCCAGATCACAGGGAGCCCGATCTGCAGCGACGAGATGCCACCCCACGCCGCGCCGAAGTCCCCGGTGTCCAGCCGCTTCAGGTCCGCTGTACTGGGTGAGTGGTCGGAGACGATGCAGTCGATCAGCCCGTCGGCCAACCCACGCCAGAGCAGCTCGCGGTTCGCCTCGTCGCGGATCGGCGGACAGCACTTGTACGTCGTATCCCCGGCCGGTACGTCCTCGGCCGCCAACGTCAGATAGTGCGGGCAGGTCTCGACCGTGATCGCGACCCCGGCTGCGCGAGCCGCGGTGATCGAGGGAAGGGCCGACGCGCTGGACAGGTGCAGGATGTGTACCCGCGCACCGGTCCGCCGGGCCGCTGCGATGACCGAACCGATCGCCACATCCTCGGACTTGGCCGGTCGGGAGGCCAGAAAATCCTCGTACGCCGGACTTCCCGGCGCGACGCGGACCAACCCAGGGTCCTCGGCATGCACGATCATGAGCCCGTCGAACCCGGCCAGGATCTGCAGATCCGCCTCCAACTCCCCGACTGACAACGGCGGGAACTCCGGTACGCCGGAGTCGATCAGGAAGCACTTGAAGCCGAACACGCCGGCCTCGTGCAGCGGCGTCAATGCGGCCCCGTTACCGGGGACGGCGCCGGCCCAGAATCCGACGTCCACAGTGGACTGTGTTGCGGCGGAACGCTGTTTGGCCTCCAGGGAGGCCATGTCGACAGTCGGCGGAATGCTGTTGAGCGGCATGTCGATGATGGTCGTGACGCCCCCGGCCGCCGCCGCCCGCGTGGCGGTCCCGAAACCCTCCCACTCCGTGCGCCCCGGTTCGTTGACGTGGACGTGGCTGTCGACGAAGCCTGGTAGCAGCACCACGTCCTCGCCGTAGTCGACAATTACGTCGACTGCCGGATAGGACCCAAGAGGCTCGATCGCGACGATCCGTCCACTGTGGACAGCCACGTCGGCCGCAGCCTCGCCGGTCGGCAGAACTACCCGCCGCGCCCGGATCACCATGTCCACAGGCCGCAGCGTAGGGCGCGCGGCTACCTGACGACGCGGTACCTGATGTGCGTCACCGTGGAAGACTCGACTACCCGCTCGATCTCCAGCTGGACGTCGGTGGCGTCGTCGCCGAACAACCGGGTGCCCGCGCCGAGCAGCACCGGGGACACATGAATCTGGAACTCGTCGAGCAGCCCGGCCGCGAGATACTGCTGGGCGACGTCCGCACCGCCGGCCACGGCGACGTCCTTGTCCCCGGCTGCTGACCGGGCCTCGGCGAGGGCTGACTCGATGCCGTCGGTGACGAACGTGAACTTGGTGCCGCCCGCCATGACGAGCGGCTCACGCGGGTGATGGGTGAGGACGAACACGGGCGCGTGGAACGGCGGGTCCTGGCCCCACCAGCCGCGCCAGGACTCGTCCCAGGATCCTTCGCCACCTCCGAACATCCGCCGGCCCATGATGAAGGCGCCGGTGTTGCCGGTTGACTCTTCGACGACTTCCGAGTCGCGGTTGACCGCTCCGCCGGCCATGCCGTGCATCCTTCGAAATGCCTCCAGCTCGTAGGCCCACTCGTGCAAGCGCTCGCCGCCCGCACCGAGCGGCTGCTCCGTGTTGGGGTCAGGTCCGGCGATGAAGCCGTCCAGGGATACGGAGATGTCGAACCTGAGCTGGGCCATGATGGCTCCTGTACGTCGGCTGTCGACGAGGCCTGCGTTGGCCTCGCAACAGGTAGACCGCGCGGGCGGCCCGAACTCAGTGGTTGCCCGGCGTCAGGCGGTCTGCAGTTCGTCCCCGACCGCGAGGGAGCCGGGCGTCACGACGACGGCTCCGACGGCCAGATCCCCGCCGCGCTCCCGATGGATCCGGCGCAATACGTCAAGGTCCTTCTCGACGCCGCCCGGCTGGGGCCGGGTCGTCATCACACAGCGCCCGATACGCATCCGCACGTCGAGTTCGGCGTCACCTATGCAGACCTTGGAGCCGACGAGTTCGTCCTCATCGTCGCCGTCCAGCAACAGGTTGGATCTGAACCGGCGCCGCTCCCAACCGCCGAGCGTGGCGGTGGACACGAGGGACACGTTGGCCCGTCCGGAGTCATGGAACGCCCCGTTGGAGCCGGCGAACGGCTCCCACACGCCGGCCTCATCCTCGAAGTCCACCGGGTTCTCGAAGCGCCGGTCGCGCACCTGCTCGGTCGAGCGCAGCACCACCGGCCGCTCCAGCCAGGCCGACAGCGCCTCGTCGTCCTCGGCCACCGAGCCGTCGGGGAGCGTGATCTCCACCGTCCCGTCGGGACGGGCCCGTGCCGCGGCGAAGAGCAGCTGCGGCTGGCGCCGGGCGGTCAGCCCGAATCCGGTCTCGGCGTCGAAAATCGCGAACCCGCGATCTCCGACCAGCCCCTGCGAGCCCACCACCGCGGACTCCAGTCGCTCACCCTGCAGCGACTTCACCGGGAACCGCCAGATCTCCAGGACGCGCATGGATCGAGCGTAGATGGTGGGTCGCGTTAGCCTGCCCGGGTGTCCCGCCCACCGCCCGCCGTCTTGGATGAGGGGCTGTACGCCGAGCTGGATCGGCTCCTCGTCGACGCGGATCGGGCTCTGGTCGAGACCTATCCCGGCGACGTCGCCGGCCGCCAACCGGTACACACCGTCTACGTCCCCGCGGATCAGGTCAGCGCCGAACTCCCGGCGCGCTACGGCGCCGCGGCCCTCTCCCTGGTCGAAAAGCACGACCTGGCCGGGCTGGCGGCCTCGCTCGGCCTCACGGATCGGACGGCGTACGAGCGGATGCTGGCCAAGCTCGCCCGGGAGCCGATCGAGGACCTGCGGGTCGATGTCGAGGATGGCTACGGGCACCGGCCGGACGACGAGGAGGACGCCGCGGTCACCGCTGCGGCGGTAGCCCTTGCCACCACCGACGCGACGCCGTACTGGGGATTGCGGTTCAAGAGCTTCGAGCCGGCAACCCGGCGCCGCGGCGTACGCAGCCTCGATCTGTTCCTCGCCACGGTGCTGGATTGCGGGCCGTTGCCCGACGGTTTCATCCTCACCCTGCCCAAGGTGACCGCGATCGA
>JACCXW010000262.1 GCA_013696785.1 Geodermatophilaceae bacterium
CCACCACGACCGCGCCGACGACGACGCTGCCGCCGCCGACGCAGCCGCCGCCGAAGACGACCCGCCCGAGCACCACGACGAGCCAGGGTTCGTCATCGTCGAACCCGCCACCCCCCGATCCGCCTGACCCGCCCGCCGAACCGCCGCCGTTCAGCGAGGAGATCGGGGCGGCCAGCGCGGGGCAGGAGGCACTTGCCGCGGAGACGATGCGGCTCAGCCAGCTCGTGATCGACACCGAAGAACAACTCGCCCGGCTCGAGCTCGAGGCCGAGGCGGCCGCCGACATCTATCGTCAGGCGGAGATCGAGCTTGCCGAGGCCGACGCACGCGCCGGGCGGGCGGAAAAGACCGCAGCCAAGGCCGACTACGACTTGCGACTCGCCAGGGAGGACCTGGGCAGCTTCGCCCGCAACACCTACATCAGCGGCAGCTCGCTCGCCAACGACTTCCTGCTGCTGGACTCCAACAGCCCGGCCGACCTGATCGAGCGGGCCGGACTGCTCGAGTCGGTCGCGAACAGCCGCACCGAGGCGCTGGACAGGGTGCTCCTGACGCAGGCGCGCAGCGACACCGCCGACGACGTCGCCACCGATGCCCTCGACACGAAGTCCGACGCCGAGGAGCAGGCCCGGGCCGCGCTCACCGAGTCCACCGCGATGCTCGAGGACCAGCAGGTGACCCTCAGAACGCTGTTGGATCAGAAGGCCGAGGCCGACGCGCTGTTCTACGCCGCCCTGGTGCAACTGCTGGGACCGGAAGGCGCAGCTGCGGCGTTCCTGCGGTACGAGCAGGACCTGCTCACCCAGACCGCGGCCGAGGCGGCCGCCCGTGCCGCGGCGTACGGCGGCGGCCCGGTGATGTCCGGGGAGTGGGCGCTACCGCTGGCCGGAACGTTCACGAGTTGCTATTGCGAGCGTTGGGGCACGATGCACTGGGGTATCGACATCGCCGCGCCGATGTACACACCCATGTACTCCGCCGGCGACGGCGTCGTCGTACAGGCCGGCCCGGCGACCGGGTTCGGTCAGGCCGTCTACATACAGCACAACAACGGTGACGTGACCGTGTACGGCCACATGGAGGTCATCGAGGTCGTGACCGGTCAGCGGGTGGCCGCCGGGCAGGAGATCGCGCTTGTGGGCTCACAGGGCTTCTCGACCGGCCCGCACCTGCACTTCGAGGTCCACATCGGCGGGATCGGTGGAATCCGCGTCGACCCGGTCATCTGGCTGGCCAACCGGGGCATCTTCGTCTAGCCGACCGCACCTTCATCGACTATCGTCGCTTATCGATGAATGAGCCGATACTCGAACGCGCTGAAGCTGAGTTGTACGCGGACTGGTTCCGTGCACTGGCCGATCCGACGAGGGTGCAGCTCGTCGCATGGTTGGCCCAGCAGCCGGAGCCGGTCTCGGTCGGCCAGATCACCTCGGCATTGCCGGTGGGTCAATCCACGGTCAGCCACCATCTCGCCGCATTGGCGGCGGTCGGCTTCGTCCAGGTGCGGCGCCGGGGGACGAGCTCGCTGTACGCCGTGAACCCCCGGTGTCTCGACTGCTTCCCGAGCGCCGCGGATGTGGTGATGGGACGACGCCCTCCTGATCCGCCGCCTCCTGCTTGTACACCATCGACCCTCGACCCCGGGAGCTGACCGTGACAGATCAGGACATCCGAGACAGCGTGCGAGCTCGCTACGCCGCGGCCGCAGTCCTGGCTTCGGCCGGGCAACACGATCAGGCCCGCGCGACGGAGACGTCGTGCTGCAACGCCGGTGCTGTCTCAACAACAGATGAGCTTGGCAACGTGGTGTTCGGCGCCGACCTCTATGACCGCGACGCCGCTGCTGGCGTCCCAGACTCGGCAGTAGCAGCCTCGTTGGGCTGCGGGGTACCCACTGCCGTCGCCGACCTGCATCCCGGCGATACCGTCCTGGACCTTGGATCCGGCGCCGGCGCCGACGTTCTGATCTCCGCCCGCCGCGTCGCGCCCGGGGGGCGCGCGATCGGGCTGGACATGACGGTCGAGATGATCGATCTCGCTCGGCGCAACGCCACGGAGGCCGGTGTCGGTAACGTCGAATTCCTGCAGGGCTACCTCGAGGAGATCCCGCTGCCCGACGGCAGCGTCGACGTGGTCATCTCCAACTGCGTCATCAACCTCGCCGCCGACAAGTCAAGGGTTCTGCGGGAAGCGGCCCGCGTCCTGCGCGCGGGCGGCCGGTTCGCGGTGTCCGACGTGATCGCCGATTCCGGCATGGACGAGGCGACCCGCGCGGACATGCAGCAGTGGACCGGCTGCATTGCCGGCGCCCTCACCCGGCAACAGTTCCAGCAGGCGCTCGACGACGCCGGGCTGGTCGATGTGGAGATCACCGAAACCCACCGGGTGCATTCGCATGCGGCGGCGGCGATCGTCCGCGCCCGCAAGCCGGCGGAGCTGGAGGGCTGACACCCAGTCGCCGCCGGCCGTGTCGCTCAGCGGGTGGTGGTTAGCTCCGGGATCGTCCGTGCCGTGATGTTGTCGCCGCAGCAATGCTCCGCCTCGCCGGACTGGCCACAGCACGGTGTTTCGTCGTCCGCATCGTTGAACGTCGGGGAGTCCGCGAGGACGACGTAGTGTTCCCACTTCTCGCCGTCAGGCGCGGTGACCCAGAACTTGTCCTGCTTCGCGTAACAACACGTCGTGCCCCGCTCCTCGGCGGTGAAGAAGCCCTGCTCTGTGGCCCGGGCGAGGGCAGTGTCGACGGCCTCGGTCGAGGTCAGCTCGACGCCGAGGTGGTTCAGGGATCCGCCCTGACCTGGGTTCTCCATCAGGACCAGCTTCAGCGCCGGCTCGTACAGCGCGAAGTTGGCGTAGCCGGGCCGCCGCTTGGCCGGTTCGGCGCCGAAGAGCTTGGAGTAGAACGCGACCGCGGTGTCGAGATCGTCGACGTTGAGCGCCAGCTGTACTCGGGACATGCCATCCTCCACAGATAGACATAGACAAGTGTCTATGTCCTCCCAGGTTGCCACAGACATTGATGGCTGTCAATATAGGTGGATGTCGAAGTCTCGAACGCCGTTGCCGCTGGCCGTGGAGGCAGCGGCGTGCTGTGCGCCGTTGGCCCGAGCGCCGTTGAGCACAGCCGCGGCGGAGCAGGTAGCTCCGATGCTGAAAGCCTTGGGAGACCCGGTCCGGCTTCGGCTGATGTCCCTGGTGGCCTCGCACAAAGGTGGCGAGGCATGCGTCTGCGACCTGGTCACGGAGTTCACGCTGTCCCAGCCGACGATGAGCCACCACTTGAAGGTGCTGCACGAGGCGGGACTGCTCGACCGGGACAAGCGCGGGGTGTGGGTGTACTACAGCGTTCGTCCTGGGGCGCTGGCAGCCCTGGCCGCCCTGGTCGCCCCGCTCGAGCGCGTCGGCTGACGGTCCTTGCTCAACCGTCCCGTCTGGCGGCTTCGGTGATGCGATCGGCGACGTCGGCCGCGTCGGGGTAGAGGACGCGGACCAGCCCGTAGGCGAGCGCGCCGCCG
>JACCXW010000270.1 GCA_013696785.1 Geodermatophilaceae bacterium
ATGCCGGCTGGGGCCGCCGCACCGGTGTGGTGGGGAGTCTGTTGCAGCGTGTCCCGCTGGCCGCCGGCGGGCGCGAGGGCCAGGGGCCGGACGCGGCGAGTCGGGACGCTTACCCTTTCCAGCCCCACGTCGGTGCGGACGTCCCAAAGCTCGGCGAGGAACGCGCCCGCATCCAGCGGCCGCGCCGACGGCTCCCGCCGGGTGGCCTCGACGGTGAGGTCGGACAGCTGCCGCGGGATGCTCGGCACGGCATCGGAGGGCGGCGGCACGTCGGAGTGCACGTGCCGGTAGGCGATCGAGATCGCTGTCTCACCGGAGTACGGCGGCCGGCCGGTGAGCATCTCGTAGAGCAGGATGCCGGCGGCGTACACGTCGCTGCGCGGGGTGGCGCCGCCGCTCTGGACCTGCTCGGGGGACAGGTACGCGACAGTGCCGATGAGGACGTCGCCACTGCGGGTGGCTGCGCTGCCGGCCGCGACCGCCCGCGCCAGGCCGAAGTCGGCCACCTTGACGACTCCGTCGTCGGAGATGAGGACGTTCTCGGGCTTGATGTCGCGGTGCACGAGGCCGGTGCGGTGGGCGGCGGTGAGCCCGGCCAGGATCGGCTCCAGGACGGCGACCGCCTCGGCCGGCGTCAGCCGACCGCGCTCGGCGAGCAGGTCTCGCAGGGTGTGTCCGCGGACGAGTTCCATCACCAGGAATGCATGCCCGTTGTCGGTGCCCTGGTCGAAGACCGCCACGACGTTGATGTGTGAGAGCCGGGCCGCGGCGCGTGCCTCCCGGCTGAAGCGGTCGACGAAGGCAGGGTTTCCTGCCAGGCTCGGTGACATCACCTTCACTGCGACCGTGCGCTCCAGCCGAAGATCGGTTCCGGCGTACACGGTGGACATGCCGCCGTCGGCCAGCCGCTCGTCGACGCGATACCGTCCGTCCAGCACGACGCCGAGCATCGCGTCGGTCAGGGTCGCGTCCACAGCCGGTCAGTCTACGTTTCGGGCCGCCGTGAGGCCGGGATCGCAACGCCTACGGGCTCCTGGCCCAGTTCTGCCCGACCCGAGCCATCGAATGTGGTGTCCCAGCTGGCCTTGCCGAATGCGTAGCGCATTGAGTCAGGACGCTGGTAGTTCGACGGTCTGGGTGCGACCGCCATAGCCGTTCTGGGTATCGCGGCTCTCGACCGTGACCATGGTCACGCCGGACGGTATCTCTACCCCCGGCTGGCTGCGGGTAAACGGTTGCTCGCTCGCGTGGTCGTGGTCCAATGTCATCTCGCCGAACACTTGGCCGTCGGGCCCGACAATTCGCCAGCCGTCGGCATAACGGTCGGCGCTGTCGTACGGCGAGGAGATGGTCACGTCGAAGCTGAAGGCGTCGTCGCCGTCCCGGGTGACCTGCACCTCGATGACGTCAGGAAACTGCTGCCCATTCGACGGTGTCTCAGCGCTGGATGCAGACGTTTGCCCCGCGCTTGTGTCCGGGACCGAGTCGCTGCAGCCAACGAGCAGGGCGGCGCCGAGGCTGAGCGGGACGAGGGCCCTTCGCACTGCCGACATGCTCTCGACCGTACGGACCATGAACAAGGCGCCGGCTCGCGTTCTCGCCGCTGTAAGGCTTTCGTCATGCTCCTGTCCGCCGTCAACAGCAAGTAGTACTTCGTCGCGGCGGTGACGACCGGTACTCGGTTCCCGGCGCCGGAGGTCCCGCCAGGACCGCCAGGCAGGCGGTCGGCAGTCCCCCGACACCTTGACTCAGTTACGCCTATGGGACGGCGTCAGATCCGGAAGGCCTCGATGACCGGCTCGAAGCCAGCGACAGCGCCTCCGGGTGCGAGATCGGCGGTACCTCCGGTCGCGAGGTCCGCGATGCTGACGATCGCGGTGTGGACCCCGGCCTCGGCGAGTTCGCGGAAGCGGCCGATGTGGTCGTCAAACGTCCCGGCATTGACCGAATCCGCGAATGCCTCCGGGTTGGCCCCCTTCGGCCGGATGGCGTCCAATCGGGCCCGCAGCACGTCTCGGTCCGGGGCACACAGGACGGTCGAGAGGTGGGTCACCTCGATGTCGCCGACGGCGCGTCCCACGTCGTCGCAGTGCCGGGCCAGTACGCCGAGCTTGTGCCGCACGGTGTCCGGCGTACCGAAGAGATTGCAGGCATCGGCGTACCGCGCGACGAGTTGCAGGGTGCGCCGCTCGCCCTGCCCGCCAACCAGGATCGGGACATGGGACTGGATCGGGCGTGGGTAGCAGATCGCCTCCGGGATTCGGACCCGATGCCCCTCGAACGGCGGCGATCCCGGGCCCCACATCAAAGGAAGCAGCCGTAACGCGTCTTCGAGCAGGTCGAGCCGCTCGCGCCGATCGGGGAAGTCCCACCCGTAGGCCCGGTGCTCGCGCTCGAACCAGGCGGCGCCGAGACCGCAGACGGCGCGGCCGCCCGAGAGCACGTCGAGCGTCGCCACGATCTTGGCCAGATGCGCCGGGTTGCGGTACGTCACGCCGGTGACGAGTGCGCCGATCCGGCAGGTCCTCGTCACGGCCGCCAGAAACCCCAGCGTCGTGTAGCTGTCGAGCATCGGGTCCCACTCCCGGCCGACTTGCGGGATCTGCAGCATGTGGTCCATCACCCACAGGCTGCTGAACCCGGCGGTCTCGGCATCGGCGGCCAACCCGCCCAGGCGGTCCCGGATCTCGGCGACCTCGCCCGCCCAGGTGAAGCTGGGTACCTGCAGTCCGAAGCGCAGGGCCATTGGTTGCTCCCTCTGCCGGTGGGCGAAGATCGGGGCGTCGACCATCGCGGTGGGGACTACGACGACGGGACCGGCTTCGGAGACGACATCGAAGCCCTCACTCGGCAGTGACGCCCGGGCACCGGCCATGGCGCGGATCTGGTCGCTGAGCACTTTGGCCGGAACCGGGCGATCCCGGCGGCGGTTGCGTTCGCGGCACTGCGAGGCCGGCGTGTCGAAGAGCACCGCATGGCATGGCAACCCGTGTTTGCGAGCGAGTGCGAGGTACGCCGTACGCCGGGCTGCGTCCAGCCCCAGGGTGTCGACGACGGTGAGCAGCCGGCGGTTGATCCGGCGCGTAAGCACGAGATCCAGTACGTCGAACGCGTCCTTGCCGGCCTTCTGGTCGTACGGACCCTCGCCGACGAGCGCGCGCAGGCGATCGGAGGAGACGATCTGCTCGGGCCGGAACTGCGACTCCGCCCACGTGGACTTACCGGCGCCGGACGGCCCGACCAGGACCACCAGGCATGCAGTCGGCAGCCGGATCGTCGGCTGCTCACTCACCCTGCGCGCACGACCAGATCAGCCGGGACGTCCGCGACGTCGGTGACACCGCACAGCGCCATCGTCAACTGCAGCGCGGCGGCGAGTTCGGTAAGCACGTCACGGACGCCGTCGGCACCATCGATGGCCAGCCCCCAGATCGTCGGCCGCCCGAGGAACACCGCGCGGGCGCCGAGGGCAAGCGCGGTGAGTACGTCAGAACCCCGCCGTACGCCGCCGTCGGCATACACCTCGACGCCTGGTCCGACGGCTTCGACGATCTCGGGCAGGGCCACTGCCGATGCGATCGCCGGGTCGACCTGGCGGCCGCCGTGCGTGGAGACCCAGACGGCCGCGGCGCCGGCGTCGAGACAGCGCTGGGCGTCGTCGCCGCGAAGAACGCCCTTGACCACCACCGGCATCGGGGTCAGGGCGGCGAATCGGGCGAGGTCGTCGAACGTCCAGGTCGCGGTAGCGATCGAGTCCAGTGCGCGGGTGAGTGCGCGATCTCCGTATGCCTGCTCCGGTGGGTGGTTGGCCATCTCGATGCCTTCGGGCAACTGGAAGTCGTTGACCAGATCGCGCAGCCGACGGCCGAGGAAGGGCAGGTCGACGGTCATCACCAGCGCCCGGTATCCGGCATCGGCAGCGCGCCGAACCAGGTCGTCGGTGTACGCCGGATCCTTGACCCGGTACAACTGAAACCACTTCGGGCCTTCCGTGGCAGCCGCGACCTCCGCTAGCGACACCGTGGCTGTCGTCGACACCGTCATCAGGGTGCCGGCGGCCGCTGCGCCGCGGGCGGTGGCGCTTTCACCGTCGGGGTGAGCCATCCGCTGCAGTGCCCACGGCGCCACGCCGATCGGCATCGACACCGGCGTACCAAGCAGCGTGGTAGCCAACGACAGGGTGGAGACGTCGCGCAGCATCCGGGGCCGCAGCCGCCAGCGCTGCCAGGATGCGACGCTCTCGCCGAGGGTGATCTCGGCTTCCGTGCCGCCCGCGTAGTAGTCGTACACCCCGCGCGGCAACTGCTCCCGGGCCAGATCGTGCAGCGCGTCCAGTTCCATGCCGAAACCCTAGGCGTCGCCGGATCGTCGAGCATGAAAGGCTCTCTCGCCGTGATGGAGACTATTGCGTGGCTGTCCGTGTCCGATGCGGCGGACCGGCTCGGCGTATCCGTGAGCCGGGTGCTTCAGCTACGCCGAGAACGGCAGCTGCTCGGCGTACGCGAGGATGGAGAGCTGCGAATCCCGGCCGATTTCCTCGACGGTACGGCCATCGTGAAGCATCTCCCCGCCGTGCTGACGTTGCTCGCCGACGGCGGATTCAGCGACGAGGAAGCACTCGGCTGGCTCTTCACCGCAGAGGTGTCGCTGCCCGGCACGCCGATCCAGGCGCTTCGTGAGAACCGCGGAACCGAGGTCAAGCGTCGGGCGCAGGCCAGCGCGCTGTGACGAGGCGCGGACCGCGGTGCAGCTGAGCTACCTGGCCGTGCTGGCCGCGTGCGTGCTCGGGACGTTGCCGCTCGAGCTCTTCCTTGGGACTCGCGTATATGCGCGTTGGCGGCGCTGGCTGCTCGCGCTCGCCCCGGCCTTCGTCCTGTTTGTGGCGTGGGATCTCTACGCGATCTCCCAGGGGCACTGGTCCTTCGATCCGGCCCAGATCGTGGGCGTGGTCCTCCCCGGCGGTCTCCCGCTCGAGGAGGTGCTGTTCTTCGTCGTCATCCCGACATGTGCCCTGCTCGCGTTCGAGGCGGTCCGGCGTAGGACGCAGTGGCAGGTCGGCGACGAATGACCTACACGACGCTGTCGCTGGCCGGCTTGGCGGTGGCGCTCACCGTCGACCTCGTCGTCCTTCACACCGGGCTGGTACGGCGGCGGGTGTTCTGGGCGTCGTACGCGATCGTGGCGTTCTTCCAGCTGGTGACGAACGGGATCCTGGCCGGCCGTCAGATCGTGCGCTACGACCAGGCTGCGATCCTCGGACCGCGGATCGCGTTCGCACCCGTGGAGGATCTGCTGTTCGGGTTCGCGTTGGTGCTGATCACACTGTCGAGCTGGGTCTGGCTCGGCCGCGGGAAGGGGGTCTCCGATAGCAACCGTGGATGACGTACGCAGGTTGGCTCTGACGCTGCCGCGCACCGAGGAGGCCCTCGTTCGCGACTGCGTCAAGTTCCGGGTGCGGGGTCTGGTCTACGTGGCGATGTCGCGGGACGAGTCGCTGATGGGCTTCGGCTTTCCCAAGGAGGAGCGGGCTGCCCTCGTGGCCTCCGACCCGGACCGGTTCCTCATGCCGGTCCGCTCCGACGAGCGCTACAACTGGGTCCGCGTCCGGCTCGGCACCCTCGGCGTGGACGAGATGCGCGAGTTCGTCTTGGACGCGTGGCGGATGGTGGTCCCGAAGGGGGTTGCCGCCGCGCATCTGGACGCCGGATAGAGCCTGCCCCGGCACGCGTCGATAACGGTTCTCAGATCCTGTCAGGGCCGCACGGTGACCACGATTGTCTCGCTGACGTCGTAGACATCGAAGATGTCTCCGGGCTCGCTGGTGAGGGGCCCAGGGCAGCCGGTCGCCTTGCGCACGGTGACTGTGTACTGGCCTGGATCGTCGTAGGCGTGTGCGACCCGACCCGTCAGCAGCGTTCCCCACGGCGGCGCGAATGACCGCAGCGGACTGCCGTCGCCGGTGTCCAGAGTGAACTCCGGCTGGCACCCGACGATTGACAGCAGGTCGCCGCTGACCGTGAACAGCACCGGAGCGCCGGGCGCGGTATCGATCGCCGACACGCAGACAGCAGCCGACGGTTGCGACGGCAAGACCGGTTTCGGCGCCACGTGTGCTCAGCTCGCAGGGGCCGGGGCACCCGGAG
>JACCXW010000318.1 GCA_013696785.1 Geodermatophilaceae bacterium
GCCGTGGAAAGAACGACTCCGAGGAACAGCAGCAGCCAATCCTTCCGACCCAAGCGGCGGGTAGCCGCCTCGGCTTCGTTGAACCACGCCTCAACGAGCAGCGTCTGTTCGCTAGTAAGCGAGGAAGTAGCCTTCACGTACTCTTTGATCTCAAGCAGCTGCGCAGCGACCTCCAGTTGCTCGTCGGGAGTGAATGGCGTGTTGCCAATGGCTTCGTAGCCTGCGCTGGTGAGGAGTACCTGCCTGCGTCTGAGGTCAGCCCAGAGATCGGGCGTGTCGAGATCGCGTTTGACGTCCCCGGCCCAATGCTGGACCAGCTCCGGCACCTTCGTCCAGACCTACGTGTCGTATGGCCAGACCACCGCGCTGGCCCCGACTCTGTAACTCCCGGTGTAGCGCAGGGCGGTCCCCCCGAGGATGAAGAGTGAACCGGACGGCACGTGCCGGATCCGGACTTCGGCGGCGCCGTCGGTCAGAACACAGTCGTCCGGAGCGAGCCCACCCGCCTCGATCGCTCGGAAGATTGCGTTGCTCTGGTACTTCTCCAGCGGCATAGCACAAACCTAGATGCGAGCGGCCAGGGTGAGCAGCCTGTTACCCCATCGGCGGACGGTGTCCGGAGATGTTTGGCCTGCAGTCAACGAGCCCTTAGTCGTGTTCGCAAGCGGAACGGTATCCGCGATGGGTCGTCAGACAGATCGCCCGCACCCGCGTGCCGGACGCCGGTCAGGCGCCGCCGAGGTAGCGTCTGCCGTAATGCTGAAGCGCGGACCCATCCCAGCCCTCGTCCACGGCGTGATCGAGTACGTCGCGGGCGTGCTGCTAATCGTGGCCCCCCTCGTGATCGAGTTCGACTCGATCGCCGGCACCGCGTTGTCGCTCATCTTCGGCGTCGCCGTGCTCGCGCTCGCCGCGGTAACCGACATGCCGACGGGCCTGATCCCGCAGGTTCCGGTCAGTGCCCATCTGGTGCTCGATTTCGTCCTCGCCGTGCTGCTGATCGCCTCGCCGTTCGTCTTCGGCTTCTCCGAGTCCACGGCGCCTACGGCGCTCTTCATCGTGCTCGGCATCTTGCACCTGCTGATTACGATCGGCACCCGCTTCGTCAGCGCGCCGGGCCAGGCGCCTGCCGCCCCCGACCCCGCCGCCTGACATCACCGTTCGTCGCCGGCAAGGCGTCACGACGTTTGTCGCCTCATCTGGGTACTCGGGACCCGAGGTAGAGGATCAGCGGAGGTTCCATGAGCGTGCGACCTCGGCACGGCTAAACTCGAGCACCGCCCGGGCCGGCTCCAGCACCGGCAGGGCGAGGACGCGCTGGCGTAGACATCTGCCAGCCGCCCTCGAACGTCAAGCCGCGGTCTGGGTGACCCCCTCGTCGCCGTCGGGCCCGGCAACGTGGAGTTCCTAGCCGTGCTGCCATCGCACCGCGCGGACGGTGTACGCGCGGGGGTCGATGCTCGTGGTCACTGCAACCATCCTTCCGGGAGGCAGGCCAGCCTCTTCCTGGCGGTACGGACAACTCCGGGCGACACGACCCGCTGCCTCGGGACGACGGTCTGGTGCTGGCCGCTCGGACAGAACCACTTGCGGGTCGCCCTTGCCCTCGACCCAGGCAACGCGTGCCGCACGCGGACGCGTACGGCGGACGGCCTCTTGAAATCCTCCTGGGAGTACAGGTTCAGCGGGTTGCTCACGGCCCACCACCGGCTGTCGCGACAGTGGGCGTCCCAGTCGTCGTGGACGACGGCGCCAACGCGCTCAACGGCGACCTTCTCCAGGTGCAGCACGGGGTCGTCGCCGAGCTGAGCCGCCAGGTAGGCCAGGACCGTGTCTCGCTCGTGAGCCGTCGTCTTCATCGAGTCGCCCCTCTGGTTCTGCTCATCCGGCCAGTCTGCCGTGCGACGAGTAGGCAGAGACTAGGCGAGGACTAGGCGAGAACTAGGCGCGGCCCGACAGTCCGCGGATCACGACCCTGACTGGCTGGCCGGAATCAGGATCCGTAAACGGGTGGTCGCTGAGCTGAGAGCAGACTGTGCTGTGTGAGGCTCTCGAGGACGGTCCCGGCTCTGCCCGTGCAGAACATCGAGCAAGCGGCCGCGTTCTACCGGCAGCGGCTTGGTTTCAGCGTGCAGTTTCAGGACGATGGATTCGCCAAGCTTGCACGTGACGAGGCTGAGCTGCAGCTGTGGGCGGCGAGCGATCAGGGCTGGAAGGATCGGCCGACCTGGCTCGACAGCCGGTGTGCAGCGGCGCAGAGAGCTTCATCGCTGGAACGGCCAGCTGCCGCATCGAGGTCGACCATGTCGATGAGCTCTACGCCGAGATGGCGGCCGCGGCCGTGCTGCACCCTCGGGATCGGGGTAGCGTCGTGGACACCGCCTGGGGCACCCGCGAGTTCGCAACGCTGGACCTCGAGGGGAACTTGCTGGCCTTCTCCCGACACCAGCACTGACGCGTCCCCCTTCACGGATCCGCTGCCATGGCGCACCTCCTCAGATGGGCCGACCCCCACGGTTGCGGCGGCCACCGGCAGCGCGCCCAAGCCCGGCACCACCACCCCACCTCTAGCGTCACGCCCCGGCAGCGGATCCGCTTGTGGCACACGCCGTGCCACGGTCTGGTGATGTCGTGGGGCAGCAGCCGGTAGGCCATCGGTCATCGCCACCGCGGGCTTGTGGGCGATCCGACGAAGCGTGGGCCGCAGCGGGGCTCCTCGTCCGTCTGGGGGGCGAGGCGAACGATGGGTCGACCGGTGGTCACCGATGACCCGGCAGGCTGGCCTCTCCGAGACCGAACCGGCCGGCCGTGGGCCCCGTAGGATGCCGGTTCATGGCAGAGGTCGTGCTGCGTGTGCGTCTCACCGGAGGTCAGCACATCGACGTCACGTACCGGGAACCCAAGACGGAGACCGTTGATGAGGTCATGGAGCACGTCATCTCGACGCTTGCGCAGGACTCCGGTGTCCTTCGCACAAGACACGGTAACCGGCTCGTAGTCCTGTACGGCCGGGGTGTCGCCGCCGTCGAAGAGGCGCCCCGCGGCGCCGTCCTGTGACGGACTACGCGTTGCGCGCGGAAGTTGGTT
>JACCXW010000351.1 GCA_013696785.1 Geodermatophilaceae bacterium
GACCTCTTCCAGCTCCGGCACGCGCTCCACTAGTCCCGGCGGCGGCGGCGGCGGTGGCGGCGGTGGCGGTGGCGGCGGTGGTGGCGGCGGCGGCAACAACGTCATCCCCGGTGGCAGCCCGCAAACCGGAGCCGGGGGCGCCCCGAACTCCGTTGACCCTGTCCTGTTGGCCTTGGGCGGCCTGGCCCTGGCCGGAGCTAGTATCGCCATGGCTCAGGGACTGCGGCGGCGCCGGGTCTTTGCCGGCGGAAAAGGCAGCGCGCTAGGCGGGGAGTGAATGCACTCTGTAGCCGCTCCTCCAGTACGGAGACGGTGGTGGGCGGCAGCCGTTGTGCTGCTGCTCATCGCTGCGGCCTGCGTCACGGTCGGTCTGCGCGGACACCAGACTGGATTGGCCGCTCCGATAGCGAGCCAGTTCACGCCACCGTCGGTGGCCGGCAGCAGCCCGACGACGGCGGCTGCCACTGGCGTCACCGTCCCGGCACCGTCGCCCGCGGCACCGGCCGTCCTTGCGGCACCTGTCTCGCTGAGGGTGCCGGCCATCGATGTCTCGGTGTCACTGTCCAAGCTCGGCCTGAATCCGGACGGCACCGTTCAGGTGCCTACAGACTTCCAGGAGCCGGGATGGTTCCGGCTGGGACCGAGCCCGGGCGAGGTGGGATCGGCCGTCATCCTTGGGCACGTGGACTCATATCAGGGCCCAGCCGTGTTCTTCCGAATCGGCTCTTTGCAGGCCGGTGATCAGGTCGAGGTCAATCTGGCCGATGGAGCGGTCGCGCATTTCAAGGTCGATACGGTGGCGACGTACCTGAAGGATCAATTCCCGGCCGAACAGGTGTACGCATCGAAAGGATTCGCCGCCTTGCAGTTGGTCACGTGCGGCGGAGAGTTCGACTACGACACCCGCCACTACCTGTCGAACGTCGTCGCGTACACAAGACTCGTCTCGATCACACCTGCGGGCGGCTGAGCACAGGTCCCTGCGCTACCGGTCCCGTTCGCCTTCGTCTTCGTCTTCGCGAGGTCCGTCGGAATCCTGGATGTGGACTGCGGCCTCCTCAGCGCTCGCCGCACCGCCGTCGATGCCGACGTCGGTGGCGATCAACTGGGCGGTGTCATCCGCGCGGACGCCCTCGTCGTCCTCGACGAGGCGTCCTGAGCGCCGCTCGTCCGTCTCCGGCTCGTCGGGCTCCTCCTGCGCGAGTTTCAGATCCAGTGGTTCGCCCTGTGACATCTCCTCGGCCGTCGTGCCCCAGTTGTCGATGGCCGTCGGGCGGTCGTTGGGGATGAAGCCGGCATCCAGGGGGTCCGCGCCGATCGGCCCGTCCAGCGTTTCCTCGTTGTCCAGCTGGGCGGTGGCACCGGTTTCGGACTGCTCGTCGCCGTAGTCCTCGGGTGATCCCGACATGATGCGTCGTCTCCTCACAGTATGGTCGACCGCGGTGCCGGGTGCACCTGCCGACCGTCGGACACGACCCTGCCATGCGCGTAACGCCGTACAGCTGGCGGTGCTGTTCCCGGCCCGCCGGGGTGTGCATCGTGAAGGCCCCAGCCCGGTAACACCTCGATGGTCGAACGCGCACCGCCGCGGAGCCTGTCGCGTTGGTGTCCGTGAGCGAGCCCGGCGAGCGGCCCTCCGCCTGAGTCCACCCGCTCCGGTACCGTGCGCCGATGCCTCGGCTGCGGCGTAGCGACCTGTCGACGCCCGGATTCACCAGACGCCGGCGCGGCCGCGGGTTCAGCTACGCCGACATTGACGGCTCGCCGCTGCACGACGCCGACACGTTGGAGCGGATCCGCGCGCTGGCGATTCCACCGGCGTGGAAGGACGTCTGGATCAGCCCGTGGCCGGGCGGCCATATCCAGGCAGTGGGAACCGACGCTGCCGGTCGCCGGCAGTACCGCTACCACGACGCCTGGCGGCTGCGGCGCGACCGGCTCAAGCATGAGCGCGTACTTGAACTCGCCCAACGGCTGCCGGCCGTCCGGGAGACCGTGACCGAGCACCTGGCCGGTCAGGGGTTGAGCAGGGAGCGCGTGCTTGCCGCCGCCGTACGGCTGCTCGACCTTGGTTTCTTCAGGGTGGGAGGCGAGGAGTACGCCGAGGAGAACGGGACCTACGGACTGGCGACACTGCGACGCGACCATGTGGAACTGACTCGCGGCGGGATCACCTTCGACTACGAGGCGAAGGGCCGCCAGCACCGCGTGCACGCCGTCGTGGACCCCGACGTCCGAAAAGTCGTCCAGGCGCTGCTGCGCCGTCGCGACCCAGGACCTGAGTTGCTGGCCTATCACGTCGGGCGGGAATGGCGCGACGTCCGCAGTGTCGACATCAACGCCTACCTGCGTGAGGTCGCCGGCGAGGACATGACCGCCAAGGACTTCCGTACCTGGCATGCCACGGTGCTATGCACCGTCGCACTGGCCCGCGCCCGCGCGACAAGTTCGCCGTCAGGCCGCAAACGCGCCGTCGCCGGCGCCGTACGCGGCGTCGCCGAGGCGCTCGGCAACACCCCGGCGGTGTGCCGCAAGTCCTACATCGATCCTCGGATCATCGACCTGTACGACGACGGCTCGCTGGCCGCGGTCAGCCTGACGACCCCGGCGGACATGAGCCTCGAGCAACTTGCCGCACGACCCGACGTCGAGCGGGTCGTCATCGAACTGCTCAGCCCGGGCTGAGTCCCGGTCACGTCCCGCCGGCGTGGCTGCGCCGTCACCCGTTCGAATGCACGGGGTGACCAGACCACCCGCCCGGGCGGACCGCTTGCCTCGCTGCACGCACCGTCAGGCTCAGGTATCGAAACCGTTACGTCGACACCGCGTGAGCGCGTAGTACCTTGTGCAGCCAATGCGCCATGATGTGGCGCAGCACACAATGGTGCCGGCGACGGTCCCCCGACAACGGAGTCGGACCACCGTGTCGAACCAGTTCGGAGCAGTTCAGACCAGACGAGCGGCTGGAGGAGGTTCAGTGTCGGTGCCCGCGGTGCTCTTCCCGGCCGAGCCGGCCTCGGCAGCCTCGGCCGCAGGCGCGCCGCATGTGGTGGCCGCATGCTGAGCGTTGCCGAGCTTTCGGTGCGCTATGGCGCCATCCGGGCGCTGGAACGGGTCAGCCTGGACGTCCCGGATGAAGCGATCGTTGCCGTCCTGGGGAGCAACGGCGCGGGCAAGTCGACGTTGCTCCGAGCAATATCTGGTACGCACAAGTTGCACAAGGGCCGAATCGATGCCGGAACGATCACCCACGACGGGCAACGGCTGGACAAGCTGAATCCGGCGGCCACCGTCGCCCGTGGCGTCGTGCAGGTTCCCGAGGGGCGCCGCATATTCGGTCGGCTTACGGTCGAGGAAAACCTGCGTGCCGGCGGGATGGGCGTGAAGGGGCGGACGCAGGCTGGGGCGCGCGACCGCGTCTTCGACCTGTTCCCGCGATTGCGCGAGCGCCGCAGCCAACTCGCCGCACTGCTGTCCGGCGGCGAGCAGCAGATGCTCGCCATCGGGCGGGCTCTGATGGCCAACCCGAAGCTGTTGCTGCTAGACGAGCCGTCACTGGGGCTCGCGCCGCAGGTGGTGGAGCAGATCGGCGAGATCATCCTGGAGATCAATCGGCACGGCACATCGGTGCTGCTCGTCGAGCAGAACGCCTCGATGGCCCTGCGGGTGGCTGATCTCGCCTACGTGCTCGACGTTGGTGAGGTGTCCCTGCACGGCAGCGCCGAGGAACTCGCGGCGAGTGACAAGGTGCAGCGTCTCTATCTCGGGCACGGCGCGGAAGATGATGCGGCAGGGGACGAGCGCGCGGCGGCAGGGACTGCTCCCCGGCGGTCGGTGGCGCGGCTGTCGAGGTGGACCGGATGAGTTCGCTGTCCCATTCGGCCAGCCCGGTGACGCAGGGCAGTGACGCCCCGCGCGAGGACGCCAGGGCGCAGGATGTGCCTGAACTCGTCGTCTCGGAGCTGACCGTCGCCTTTGCGGGTTTGACGGCGCTGGACTCGGTGTCTTTCACGGTGGCCCCCGGCTCGATCCACGCGGTCATCGGCCCGAACGGCGCCGGCAAGTCGACCTGCTTCAACGTCTTGTCAGGTGTCTACCGGGCCACCTCGGGCAGCGTGCGGTTCGGAGCCGCCGAACTCACCAGGATGCGCCCGCACAAGATCGCCGCGCTCGGCGTCGCCCGCGCGTTCCAGAACATCGCGCTCTCACCGAGCCAGAGCGTGCTGGAGAACCTGATGCTCGGCCGTCATCACCTGACCAGGGCCGGGTTCCTGACCACCGGTCTGCGGTTGCCGAACGCGCGTCGGGAGGAGAAGCGGCACCGGGTGAGGGTGATCGAGATCGCCGACTTCATGGGCCTCGGACCGCGGCTGCAACTGCCCGCAGGCTTGCTCGCCTACGGCGAGCAGAAAAGGGTGGACATGGCTCGGGCGCTGTGTACCGAGCCCCGCATCCTGCTTTTGGACGAGCCGGTCGCCGGCATGAACTCCGACGAGACCGACCGGATGGGCGAGACGATTCGAGACATCCGCGACGGCATGGACATCTCGGTGCTGCTGGTCGAGCACGACATGGGCCTGGTCATGGAGATCGCCGACCGCGTGACCGTGCTCGACTTCGGCCGCCGGATCGCCGACGGTGCACCGTCGGCAGTACAGAACGACCCGGAGGTCATCCGCGCCTACCTCGGTTCGGCCGCCGACGTCCAAGCCGCCAAGGACGCTGCTCAGGAGGCAGTCCTGCAGGACAAGGGCGCTGAGGACAAGGGCGCTGAGGACAAGGGCGCTGACGACGGCGATGCCAACACCACAGACGGGACGCGGACGCCGTGAGTTTCTTCCTGGAGTTGCTCATCAATGGGCTGTCCGTCGGTGCGGTCTATGCCCTGATCGCCCTCGGATTTGTGATCATCTTCAAGGCCACCGAGGTGATCAACTTCGCGCACGGCTCGCTGCTGTTGCTCGGCGGCTACACGATCAGTGAGCTCACCCCCGAGTACAACTTCTATTTCGCCCTGCTCGTCGGGCTGACCGTGACGGCGATCGGCGCCTTGTTCATCGAACGGATTCTGTCGCTGCGGATCAGGACGGCCGATGCCAACACACTGGCGATCATGACGATCGGTTTCGACGTCGTGCTGACGGCTGACCTCGTCCGCCGGATCGGCGTGGACCCCCGCAGCCTGTTCGACCCCTGGAAGAGCGACACCGTTCAGCTCTTCGGTGCGAGCATCCCGCTGACGCGGGTCGTTGCCATCGGCTCGGCGTTCGTGCTGCTGACCGCGTTCTTCCTCGCCTTCAAGTACACCAATTGGGGCGTGGCCATGCGGGCTTCGGCCGAGGACGCCGAGGCCGCCACGCTGATGGGTATCCGGCGGGGCCGGGTTGCCGCGGTGGCCTGGATCATCGCCGGTCTGCTCGCCTGCATCGCCGTCGTGTTCCTGGTGGCCTTCCCCACACCCGGCCTCGACGGCAGCGTCATACCGGTCGCCCTCAAGGCGTTCCCGGCCGCCATTCTCGGTGGGCTCGACTCCACCGCGGGTGCCCTGGTCGGCGGCCTGACGGTCGGCGTAGCCGAACAACTGACCCTCGGCTACAGCAGCGACCTGGCCTTCCTCGGTCGTGGCTTCGCCGAGGTGATGCCCTACGTCATCATGATCATCGTGCTCCTGATCAAGCCGTCGGGACTGTTCGGCACGCGGGATGTGTCCCGTGTCTGACACGAAGTCTGTCCAACTCACGAAGGACGCAGGCCCTCCCGGGTCGACCGCGGCAGGCGCCGGAAAGCCGAAACGGACGCGGGTACCCCGCAGCGTCGAGGCTCGGATCCAGTCGATCCTCGGCATCGTTCTCGTGCTGGTCGCCCTGGCGTTGCCGCTGTACCTGGAGAACGCTTTCCTGGTCATGGGCCTGTCGGTGATGGCCGCGGCCGTCGGGGCGATCGGGCTGAACCTGCTCAGCGGCGTCACCGGGCAGCTGTCACTCGCGCACGCGTTCTTCATCGCGATCGGTACCTACGGGTACGCGTACTTCTCCGGCTCGCCAGGTGGAGTGGCGACGGCGTACGGCGGGCTGGAGTTGCCTCCGCTGCTCGGTGCCTCGATGGCTGTCGTGCTTGCCGGTCTTGCCGGTCTTGCCTTCAGCCCCATCGCCAGCCGGCTGTCGGGGATCTACCTCGGTGTGGCCTCGTTGTCCCTGGTCTTCCTCGGCCAGCACCTGCTCTTCAACTGGGAGAGCGTGACCGGCGGGCCGAACGGCCGCTCGGTACCGACGTTCTCACTCTTCGGTTTCCCCTTCGCCAACCCCGCCGTCGGCGACACCCAGATCACCATTCTGAACGTGACGCTGATGCGCAACGAGCTGCTCTGGTACCTCTTCCTCGCGGTCCTCATCATCGGATACCTGTTCGCCCGGAACCTGCTGCGCGGCCGGCCGGGCCGGGCGCTGCAGATGATTCGTGACAAGCAGACCGCAGCGGCGGTCATGGGCGTCAACGTGCGCCGGTACAAGGCATCGGCGTTCGTCGTGTCCTCGATGTACGCCGGTGCGGCGGGCGTGTTGCTGGGTCTGCTGCTCCGGGTTCCCACGCCGGGCAGCTTCGGGCTCATCCTGTCGGTGACCTACCTCGCCATGATCGTCATCGGCGGCCTCGGGTCCATTCCGGGCGCGGTGGTGGGCGCGGCATTCGTGGCTGCGACACCACTGCTGCTCAACCTGTACTCCGACTTTTTCCCGTTCCTCGCCGATCCAGGATCCGGCGGGGTGGATTCCGGCACCCTGGCGAAGTACCTGTACGGCGGGGCGGTCGTGGTCGTCCTGCTGCTCGAGCCGGGCGGGGTGGCCGCGCTCGGCCGCCGCCTCCTGTTCGCGGTGACTGGGACGACCCGCCGGCAGAAGGTGCGCGCCGCCGCGCCGGTGACGAGCCCGGTAGCCGAGACCGGTGAGCCGTTGGAGTCCGAACCGCTGGACGGTTCCGCAGACACTCATTCGACAGGGAGCCTCGGCTCGTCGTCTGACAGCAGCGCTGTCGCACCACCGCAACACCCCGACCGGGGGACAGATCCATCCACTGAAGGGAATCGGCGTCCATGAGAAAGCAAGGAACACGGGCCGCGGGGCTCGTTCTGGCCGTCGCGCTGACGGCCGCAGCATGCAGCACCAAGGCCGATGACGAGGGGAACACCCCGGCCGGCAGCGGCGATCCGAGTGAGCTCACCACCGACTTCGGGGTCACCGACGACACGATCACCCTGGGCATCCTCACTGACCTGACCGGCCCCTTCGCCGCGCTGTCCACGGCGATCGTGCAAGGCAACGAGCTGGTCTACGACAAGATCAACGCCGACGGTGGCATCTGCGACCGGCAGATCGAGCTGATCATCGAGGACCACGGCTACGACGTACAGCGTGCGGTGCAGCTGTACGCGCAGGTCGAGCCGGACGTCCTCGGCATGACCCAGCTGATCGGGTCACCGATGACCACGGCGCTGCTCGAGACGATCACCGAGACCGAGATGGTCACCGCTCCCGCCTCGTGGGCATCCACGCTGTTGGAGAACCCCTACATCCTGATGGCCGGTACGACGTACGACCTGGAGATGATCAATGGCCTGCAGTACATGGTCGACGAGGGACTCATCGCCGACGGTGACACGATCGGCGCCCTCTACGTCGAGGGCGAGTACGGCGCGAACGGCTTCGCCGGCGTCGAGTTCGCCGCCAAGGCGCTGGGGCTGACCGTCGAGTCGGCCACCCTGAAGGCGACCGACACCGACGCGACGAGCGTCATCAGCCAGTTCGCCCAGGCCGGTGTCGCAGCGATCGCCCTGACGACGACGCCGACCCAGACAGCCTCCGCAGTGGGTGTCGCGGCGCAGGCGCTGCCGGGCGTGAAGTTCCTCGGCAACAACCCGACGTTCTCACCGGGTCTGCTGGCCACCCCGGTGGCGGCGGCGTTGGAAGCCAACTTCCTGCTCGCCGCATCGGCGCTTCCGTTCACGGCCGACACTCCCGAGATGGACATGGTTCGGACGGAATTCGCCGAGGCGTACCCGGACGAGCCCGGCAACGGCGGCGTCACGTACGGCTACGGCGTCGCCACGATCTACAGCCAGATCCTGCGGACCGCGTGTGAGAGTGGCGACATGACGCGCGCCGGCCTGCTGGCTGCGCTGCAGGCGACCGACGAGGGGATCACCGGCGTCATCGCTCCGCTGGACTTCTCCCAGCCGGGCTCCCCGGCCAGCCGCGAGATCTACATCGCAGCCCCGGATGCTGCGGCCGAAGGCGGCCTCACCATCGTCAAGGACCTGTTCACGACCGAGCTCGCGGGGTCCTACACGGCGCCCGCGGAGGGCTAGGCACGCTGACCTCCGCCGACTCGGTCGACGCGACGTCTCCCGCCGCGGGAGTGGTCGACAGGACCGAGGTCGGCGGAGGGACGCACCTCCCTACGATCGAGCCGGGAGTAGGGCGGAGGAGGGGAGTGGCGGGACATACCGGTGCGGATCGACCATCCGTCGCCGACCTGCTCGCCCGCTCCGAGGAGAGGCCGGTACGCCGGCGACTCAGCGGCCGGTCCCGCCGGTCATCGAAGGCCTCGAGGCACTCGGGCAGGCAGGGCCAGGGCAGGCGGCGCAAGGCCCGGCACTGGGTGATCGGCGCTGTCGTCGCTCTGGTCCTGCTCGTCGCGGTCTACTACATCGGCTTGCTCGCCTACATCGACAACGCCGTCGAACGAGCCGACGTGCTGCGACTGTCCGGACCGGAGATCACGGCCGCGGAGCGGCAGCAGGACGCGGAGAACTTCCTGCTGTTCGGCTCCGACGGCGGCGATCGCGACACCACGATCCTGGCGCACCTGTCCGAGGACGGCTCGGACGCCACCGTGATCGTGTTCCCCGGCGACGCCTATGTGGACGTTCCTGCCTGCGAGGGCGCCGACCGGCAACCGACCGAGCCCTACAGCGGTGCGTTCAGTTCCGTCTACGAGACCGGCGGTGCGGGGTGTCTCGTGCGCACCGTCCAAGTGTTGACCGGGTTACGGATCAACCACTACGTACAGATGGATCTCACCGGGTTTCCGGCCATGGTCGACGCACTCGGCGGGGTCCCGGTGTGCCTCGGCTCTGCCGTGAGCGAGGCCGGCAACGAGCTCGACCTGCCGGCGGGTCCCGCAGTGATCGATGGCGAGCAGACACTGCCGTTCCTGCGGCTGCAGGCCCGGCCCGGCCCGGCTGCGACCGAGCGGATCGAACGGCAGCAGCAGTTCCTCGCTTCCCTGCTGGACAGGTCCCTGGCGGCGCGAACCGTGGCGAATCCGGTGCGGCTTACGCGGTTCGTCAACGCCGCCGCCGACTCGCTGACGCTCGACCCGGACACCACTCTGGGCGACCTGAAGAACCTGGTCGATCTGCTGCGCGATCTGAGTTCGGAATCGGTGCTGCTGCTCACCGCGCCGATCGCCGATCCGGCCTACACCCCGGTCGGGTCGTCGACCACGTACCAGTTACTCGACGAGCAGTTGGGCCGGCAGCTGTATCAGTCGGTCATTGCGGACTCCGCCACGGCCCTGCCGCCGAACTCGGCACTGCCCACCAGCGCCGCCCCGTCAGCGACCGGCGTCGACTGCGGCTGATGCCCCCGACGCCCGTCGCTGCGCTTCCTGCCGGGCGAACATGACGTAGCCGAGCAGGCCCAGTCCACTGAACAGGAACCACTGGACGGCGTACGCCAGATGGGGTCCCTCACTCAGCTCCGGTGCATCGACAAGTTCGGGCTGATCCTGCCCACTCGGATGCTGCTCCAGAAGTTCGACGTACGCCGAGTACAGCGGGTACGGGACGTCGTCGGCGAGCGCCGGCAGGTCGACGGCTTCCAAAGTCAAGCTGTCACCTCCCGGGACCGCGCGGGCGGCGCGGACGGGCTCCAGCGGGCGAACCCGGCCCAGCACCGAGACGTCGCCGGCCGGGGCGGGTGGCACATCCGGCGCGGCGGTCGCCGCTCCGCTGCGATCGATCGGGATCCAGCCGCGGTTCACCAGCAGCGCCGTGCCGTCCTCGGTGATCAGCGGAGTCAGAACATGAAAGCCGGCCCGACCGCTGTCGAGCTGGCCACGGAGCAGTACCTCGTGCTCCGCGTCGTACCGGCCCGTCGCGGTCACCCGGCGCCATTGATTCGCGGCGTCCACGGGCCGATCGGTGCGCAGCAGGAGGGCTGCGGGCACCGGCTCGGCGGCCTGGGCGGACTCGACCGCGGCGTTGCGGTCCTGCCGGTCGTGCAGCCGGTCCAGCTGCCAGCGGCCCAGCGCGATACAGCCGACGGCGACGGCGAGGCCGGCGAGGAGCAGACCGATCCAGCTGGGCCGCAGCAGGAACCGGTACACCGATGCGACGCTACCCTCGCGCCGATCCGGGCTCGCCTCGACGCCTCACGCCGGGTCAGCCTCCGACTGCTGCTTCAGCCGGATCAGCGTCTGGCGGATCGCGAGCTTGTTCTTGGCCGGAAAGCGCACCAGTTCCATGACGCGGGCGACCGGCGAGGTGGACCAGTCCCAGGACTCGGTGACGCGGACGCCGGCGCCGGCCGGCTCCAGCTCGTAGCGCCAGGTGTGTCTGGCCCAGTGTTGCCACGCGATCCGCCGGTTCTCGTCGTACTCGATGACCGTGTTGGTGATGCGATAGGGCAAGCCGATCCTCATGTTCATGCCGAACCGCGCCCCGTGCGAAAGACGGTCGGGGCCGCTGACCGTTCCCTGCACAGACCCCGATCCGTCGATCAGCCGGTGCCGTCGCGGATCGGCGAGGATGTCGAAGACCTGCTCCGGCGAGGCGTCGATGACGATGCTGTCGGACACGATCCGCTCGAAAGGCATGAGCCGAACGTAGCTGGACATCAGCCGGCGCCGGTCAGCGCGGCGCGGCGCTCGAGTGGCCCGCGACCGTGAGGCGGTAGCCGACACCACGCACGCTGGTGAGTTGGGCGGCGCTTTCGAGGCGTGCCCGTATCCGTCGGATGTGCACGGCAATCGTGTTCGCGCTCACGACATCGTCGGTTGCGCGCCACACGTCTTGTCGGATCTGGTCGCGGGTCACCACCCGATCGGCATTGAGCACGAGCAGGCGCAACAGCTCGAACTCCCGCACCGTCAGTGTCAGCGGCCTGCCCCCCGCGGTGGCACGATACGCCCGGGAATCGATCTCCAACGTTCCGACATGGCTGACCGACTCACGATCCCAACGAGCCCTGGCCGACGCCAACCACGGGTTCACCATCGTCGTGAGCTCCTGCGGTCGGTACGGCCGGCCCAGCATCTCAGTGCCGCCTGCGGCCAGCGCAGCCGCGGCCAGGTCGCGCTCCCCGAAGCCGACGCCCACGGCGATGGGTACCGCAGAGTGCCGTCGTACCACCGTGATGACATCGGCTGCGGCGACCAGCCGCAAACCCGCGCTCATCAGCACGGCGTCGGGGGACAGCCGGCCGATCTGGAAGAGTGCCTCGGCGCCGTCGCCGCACAACACGAGGTCGGCGACGTGGGCTGCGCAGATGTCGTGGACGAGGCGAGACGCCCGTGGCTCGAGTTCACCGGCGACCAGCAGCGTCACCGGTGCTGGACTCCGGTTCGATGGGACATCGTCGGCGGGAACCGCTCGACGCACCGGATCCGCGTCGAGCGCTTGCGCTGCGGCCATGACTCCCGATCTCCCAGCGAAACTCCGCGGGACTAGCCGAACCGGCCCGAGATGTAGTCCTCCGTGCGCTTGTCCGTGGGATTGGAAAAGATCTTGCTCGTGTCGCCGATCTCCACGAGCCGACCGAAACGCCGGTCATCGTCTTCGGACTCGATCTCAGCGGTGAAGAACGCGGTACGGTCGCTCACCCGGGCAGCCTGCTGCATGTTGTGGGTGACGATGACGATGGTGTAGTCGTGCTCGAGCTCGCGCATCAGGTCCTCGATGTGCGCGGTGGCGATGGGATCCAGCGCCGAGCAGGGCTCGTCCATCAGGATCACCTCGGGATCGACGGTCAGCGCCCGGGCGATGCACAATCGCTGCTGCTGGCCACCGGACAGGCTGTACGCGTTCTGCTTGAGCTTGCCCTTGACCTCGTCCCACAGCGCGGCCCTGCGCAAGGAGGTCTCGACCACCTCGTCGAAGTCCACCTTCATCCGGTTGACCTTGGGGCCGAAGGTGAGATTGTCGTAGATCGACTTGGGGAACGGGTTCGGCTTCTGGAACACCATCCCGATCCGGCGCCGCACCTCGACGGCGTCGACGTCCTTCGCGTAGAGATTCTGTGCGTGGTAGTCGATCCTGCCGCTGACCTTGGCCCCGGGGATCAGGTCGTTGGTCCGATTGAAGCAGCGCAGGAATGTCGACTTTCCACAGCCCGAGGGTCCGATGAACGCCGTGATCTCCCGCTCGCGGATGTCCAGGGTGACGTTGACGAGTGCCGGCGCCGAACCGTAGTGCACCGAGACGTCGTTCGCTCCGAAGACGACACCCTTGCTGGCGCCCGGCCGGTCTGATCCCGATCCCGCGCTGTCCTGCGACCAGACCGGCCCGGACGCGGCGGACGTCGACGGCGTCGCTGAGGATCCGGCGTCGATGCGGATCGGCTGTGCGGTTGACGGTGCGGTCGTCAGTGGCTCGCTCGTGATTCGCTGGTCCATTACCTGTTCCTCGCGTAGCGGTTTCGGATGATGATGGCAGCGGAGTTCATGACCAGGAGCAGCGCCATGAGGACGATGATGGCGGCGCTGGCTACGCCGATCTGAAACTCCTCTTGCGGCCTCTTCACGAAGTCGAAGATCTGGATCGGGATGGCTGTGTAGGACTCGGACAGGTGCCATGGTGCGTTGTCAGCACGTCGGGAGAAGACAGCCCCCGCCACCAAAATGGGTGCGGTCTCGCCGATGGCCCTCGATAAGGACAGGATCATGCCTGTCAGTATCGAGGGGACGGCGGCGGGCAGGGTTTGGCGGACGGCCACCTGAAGAGGCGTGGCTCCTAGCGCCAGTCCGCCATCACGGATCTCCCGTGGCACGGCGCGGAATGCCTCGCGGCTCGCGACGATGACGACGGGGAGGACCAGCAGGGTCAGCGTGAGTGCGCCCGTGATCAGCGAGCGCCCGAAGCCCAGGACGTAGACGAACACCGAGAGGCCGAGCAGGCCGTAGACGATCGACGGCACCCCGGCCAGGTTGTTGATGTTGGTTTCGAGCAGCCGCGTCCAGAGGTTCCGTGGGGCGAACTCCTCCAGGTACAACGCAGCGCCGACTCCGAGCGGAAATGTCAGAAGGGCCACTAGGAACATCAAGGAGAGCGTCCCCGTGAGCCCAGCGCGGATTCCACTGTTGGCTGCAATGCGTGAGGTGTACTGGGTCAAGAAGTTGAGACTCAGCCCGCTGGCGCCGTCGCGGACGATGTCGACAAGCAACGTCACGAGCACGACCAGTGCCACACATGTCGCGATGAGCAGGACGAACTGGGTGAATCTCTCCCTGATCGTGTCACCGACCGGAGCGCGGAAGCTTTGGTCGACTCGCTCGCGAGTCGGCGTGCTCGTCGACACCATGATCAATACTCTTCTCGGAAGCGTCGCACGATGCGTAGTGCGATCAGGTTGACGAGGAATGTGAGCACGAACAAGAGCGCGCCCACGGCAAAGATCGACTGGAATGTCACCGATCCACGGGCTGACTCACCACCGACGGCCTGGGTGATGTACGCCGTCATCGTCTGGACCTGTTGGAAGGGGTTGGTGGCCGGTAACTCTGCGGGCGGCAGGTTACCCGCGGCAAGGGAGACGATCAACGTCTCGCCGACCGCCCGGCCGAATGCCAGGATGATGGACGCGACGATGCCGGAGAGCGCCGCGGGGAAGACGATTTTGAGTGCGACATGCCGTCGAGCCGAACCCAGGCCATAAGCGCCTTCGCGGAGCGCGCGTGGAACGGCGCTCATCGAGTCCTCCGAGATGGAGGCGATGGTGGGCACGACGAGAATACCGACAACGATGCCGGCGCTCATTGCGTTGAAGATTGGAACGCGCTCGATGCCGAACAGGCTTCGCAGCAATGGGGTCATGAACGTCAGGGCGAAATAGCCGAGCACCACGGTCGGTACACCGGCGAGCAACTCCAGGAACGGCTTGACCGTCCTGCGCACGCGTGGGCGGGCGTACTCGGACAAGTAAATCGCCGTCGCCAAGCCGAGCGGGATGGCGATGGCGAGGGCGATAGCGGTGACCAGGAGCGTTGAGTTCAGCAGCGGCAGCACACCGATCCGGAAGTTGTCCGACCCGGGGTCGGTGAACGGCCGCCACGCGGTGTCGGTGAAGAATTCCACGATCGACACCCCAGGGATGCCGAATAGTGCGACCGCCTCGGTGAACAGAACGACGATGATCCCGACGGTGGTGACCACCGATATCGCTGCGCAGAGCCACAACAGCCCGAGGACGACCTTCTCGCCGTAACGCGGCCGTGGCGCGGCAAGGATGTGCTTTCCGGATCCCTCGGGTGGCACCGAACCCACCGCCGATGGAGTGGCGACCGTGCTCATCGGGGTCTTCTCCTGCCGGTCGCCGTGGATGGGGACGTGCGACGCGCCACTCCACCGGGGCATCGGCCAATGCGCTCCCGGTGGAGTGCGTGAACGTTACTTGGCCGCTTCGACCGCGTCTGCTACGGCCGCCTGCGACTCGGCAAGGGCGTCCTCGGGCTCAGCGATGTAGCCAACGCTCTCTATAACGTCCTGGACGGTGTCCAAGTAGAACGTCGCGTAGTCCGCGACCTCGGGACGCGACAAAGATTCGTTCTTCAAGTAGATGAACAGTGGACGAGTGAGGCCGTAGCTGCCGTCTTGAGCGGTCTCGACGCTCGGCGCCACACAGCCTTCGCCGGCGTCGTACTCGACAGCGGTGAGGGCGGCGCCTGCTTCCTGGAAGTAGGCGAACCCGAAGTAGCCCCAGGCTCCAGGTGTTCCTTCGATCCCCTGAGCGATGACGTTGTCGTCCTCGGAGGCGTTGTAGTCCTGGCGCGGCTCTTCGATGTCACTGGGCGCGAGGATGGTCTCGTTGAAGAAGTCGTAGGTGCCGGAGTCAACCCCCGGAGCGAAGATCTCCACCGGATCGGAGGGGAAGTCCGGGTTCACCTGATCCCAGGTTGTTGCGCCGTCAGGCCCCCACAACGAGACGAGTTCCTCGGTGGTCAGGCAGGTGACGTAGTCCGTCGCGGGGTTGACGACCATGCTCAAGGCGTCCGTGCCCACCCGGACTTCGGTGAACTCGACACCGGCTTCCTCGCATAGCGTCGCCTCCTCATCCTTGATCGGGCGCGAGGCGTTGGAGATGTCGGTCTCCCCGGCGCAGAAACGCTCGAAGCCGCCACCTGTTCCGGAGATGCCGAGGTTGACTGTGACGTCGGGCTGGACCGCGGAGTACTCCTCGCTGATGGCGTCGGTGAGTGGTCCCACTGTCGAGGAGCCGTCGATCTCGATGTCTCCGCTGAGCGCTTCCTCGCTGCTACCGGTGCTGTCACCCGGCGCCGCAGGATCGTCGCCACCGCACGCGCTGAGGGCGAGGGAGAGCACAAGGGCGAAGGGGAGCGCTGCACGGCTCAGAGTCCGTCGATTCACGTTGTTGGTGCCTCTCTGCTGGGGCCAGGAGTGGCCGCGTCATTGCGTAGTACCTCCGCAACGTAGGCACGGGAGATGACGCAAGAGGCTGTCGATGGTGGCTGTCAGGTGAACGTGAGCTGTACAGCGCAGTTCGGCTCGAGGTGACTCAGGTCTCCTCGGTCGGCCATTCCTGCGGCCGACGGGTCGGCATCACGCCGGTGACGACGTAGACGACCTGCCGCGCGACCCGCACGCCGTGATCGGCGAACCGCTCGTAATAGCGGCCGACCAGGGTCATGTCGATGGCGGGCTCGACCCCGTACGGCCAGCTCTCGGCCAGCAGGGTCCGGAACAGATCCTTGTGCAGCCGATCGACGATGTCGTCATCGGCCTCGAGCTCTTTTGCCCGTTCGATGTCCTGCCCGGCGATGACGCTGCCGGTCTTGGCCACGATCGCCTGTGCGGCCTCGGCCATCTCCAGCACCGTCGCGCGCAACTCAGGCGGCACGGCCGACTCGGGAAAGCGAAGCTTGGCCACCTTCGCGACGTGCGCTCCGAGATCGCCCATCCGCTCGAGGTCGGCCGCCATGGACAGCGCGGTCACGATGACGCGCAGGTCGGTTGCGACCGGCTGCTGGCGCGCGAGCAACTGGAAGCAGGCGTCGTCGATCTCGATCTTTATCGTGTCGATCTCACGATCGGTGTCGATCACCCAGTCGGCGAGCGTGTAGTCCGCATCGAGAAGCGCGGTGGTGGCGCGGGACATCGCCAGTTCGACATGACCGGTCATCATCACGAGCTGGTTGCGAATCCCGTCGAGATCTGCCTGGAATGTTGCGCGCACGAAGAACTCCTGACGCTCGGATCGTCCTAGAAAAGGTTAGTCACACTCGATGACGGGAACGGTCAGCTGAGCAGGACTAAGGGTGAACGCCGGGTGAACGACGGGCTTCATCCCCATCGCCGACAGGTCGGCGATAGGAGACGTCGACGTCCCACCGGGTGAAACCGAGCCGCTCGTAGACCCGGACCGCGTTGGTGTTGGCCTCGTCGACGTACAGCATCACTTGCGAGAGTCCCAGACCGCGCAGGTAGCGCAGACCGGCCACGGTGAGCGCTGGACCGAGCCCCCGCCCCTGCGCCGACGGGTCGATGCCGACGGCGTACACCTCGCCGATCGGTTCGTGTGCGTGCGCCCCGCTGTCGCGACCGTGCACCTTGGTCCAGTGGAAGCCGAGCAGCCGCCCGTCCTCGGCGTCCTCGGCGAGCAGGAAACCGTGAGGATCGAACCACGCCTCCTGCTCACGCATCTGGATCTGAGACAACGACCAGCCACCCTGATCGGGGTGGTCGGCGAAGGCCCGGTTGTTGACGTCGGTCCAGGCCTGCTCGTCCTGCCCTACGACGAAGGAGCGCAGGTTGACGCCCTCGGGGAGCGGTCCTGCCGGCAGACCGCTGAGTAGTGACCTTCGCATTTGCCAGAGGACCCGCGCCTGCCGGTAGCCGAATCGCTCGGCCAGGGCGCGCGCGCCGGGCAACTGGCCGTGCGCCCATAGCCGGAGCCGGCCGTCGGAACTGCGGGCCTGCAGTGTCCGGACCAGCTCCCCCCCGACACCTCGGCCGCGGTGCTCGGGATGCACGGCCAGTTCGGCCGAGCTGCCGCCCACCGGGTCGGTCAGGTCCAGGTGTGCATATCCGGACAGCGTCCCGTCGGTGGTGCGCGCGAGCACGTTGTCCGCCTCGCCGTCTCCGCCGCGGCGCAGATGCAGCAGGACGTGCTCGCTCACCGGACTGACCCCGTCGACGTCGGTGGCCGCGTCGATCAGCGCGAGCACCTCGTTCAACTGTCCTGGATCGAGCTCGTCGTGGTCGCTGATCTGCTCCGGCGTGGACTGTGCGGTCATTGCTCCGCCGGGGCGGTCGCAGCTTGCTGGTCGAGCTTGTAGCCCACGTTGCGGACCGTCCCGATCAGCGCCTCGTGCTCGGGACCGAGCTTGGCCCGCAGCCGACGGACGTGCACGTCGACGGTGCGGGTCCCGCCGAAGTAGTCGTAGCCCCACACCTCCTGCAGCAACTGCGCTCGGCTGAAGACGCGACCCGGATGCTGGGCGAGGTACTTGAGCAGTTCGAACTCCTTGTAGGTCAGGTCCAGGTGCCGGCCGCGAAGCTTTGCCGAGTAGGTGTCTTCGTCGATCGTCAAGTCGCCGGCGGTCACGACCGGCCCCGTCGCCGTCATGGCGGCCGCGTCCCGAGAGACCGCCAGCCGCAGCCGCGCGTCGACCTCGGCCGGCCCAGCCGTGTCCAGCAGCAGATCTGACAGCCGCCAATCCGCGCTGAGTGCCACGAGGCCGCCGACGCCGAAGATTGCGAGCACCGGTACGGCGATCCCGGTCGTGTGCAGCAGCCGACAGAACGCGCGCGCGGAGGCCAGATCGTGGCGCGCGTCGACAAGGATCGCGTCACCCGGGTTTGCATCCAACAGCGCACGCACATCGGGGGCGGCAACTCGCACGGAGTGCCCCAGCAGGCCGAGGGCCGGTAGCACCTCCGCGGTCGCCTGCTGGGCGTGAGTCATGAGCAGCAGGTCCATCACGGGGCCTCCAACGCTCATCGTCGATCCAGGCTGTGCGCTGGACTGAACAATATCCGAGCTCAGCGGACCGTCTGACACGATCACCGAGTGAACGAGCGCGCGAGGGGGTCGGCTGCGCCGCGGTGCCGGCG
>JACCXW010000363.1 GCA_013696785.1 Geodermatophilaceae bacterium
GTCGATCAGCGGTGCGTCGATCAGGTCCTGGCCGTCCAGGTGCAAGCAGTCGAAGACGTTCGGTCGCTGTACCCCGGAGCCGGCCAGGCTGACCGATTCCTGAAACGGTCGCGGCCGGCCTTCGTCGGTCAGCGCCAACGACTCGCCGTCGAGGACGACGGACCGGCAGGGCAACGCGAGCGCCCAGGCGACCAACTCCGGTACGCCGCCGGTGATCTCCCGCAGGCTCCGGGTGTAGACACCGACGTCAGTGCCGTCCCTGTGTACCTGGATGCGGGCACCGTCGAGCTTGTACTCGACGCTGACGTCCGCACCGAGTTCGGCCAGCGCCTCGTCGAGCGAACCGGCCGGTGACGCCAGCATCGGCCGCACCGCACGGCCCACCTGCAGCCCGATCTCGGCCAGGGCGGTGCTACCGCCACCGAGCGCGGCCGCGGCGGTAGCCGGCAGCCGCCCGGAGAGCATGAATGCGCGGCGCACGACGTCGAGCGGACAGCCCGACGCCGTGGCGACCGCGTCGACCATGATTCCCTCGAGCGCACCCTGCCGCAGCTCCCCGGTCAGCAGCCGCCGTAGGAACGTCTGCTCGTCGGCAGTCGCCGCGCCGACGAGGCGGCTGAGCGTGTCCGCGCGGCGTTGCCCGGACCCGGGACCCGAAGTCCCGGCAAGGTCGTCCAGCGCGGCGTCGACCGCGGCGACGTCGAGAGCCGGCGTGTCCGCCGGCGAGACGTCGACAGCTGCGAGCGTCCGCCAACCGGTCCCGATCCGGCCCTGTCGCGGCTCCCCGGCGAGCCAGGCGACTACCGGCTCCACTTCCTCGGGGGCGAGCCGACGCTGCAGGTCGGCGAGGGCCTCGATCTTGGCTTTGCGGGAACGGGTGGCGGCCACCGCGGCCGACGTCGCGACCACCTCGGCGAAGAGCACGTCGCCAAGTCAAGCAGCCCGCACCGACGTCGCGTCCGTACGGTTGGGCGCCCTCGCTCGATCCGACTGTCGTTGGTCGAGCCTAAGGTCATGCCATGACCGACACCCTCAGCCGTGCCGACACCCTGGACGCCATCTCTGACCTGCCCGGATGGTCGCTGCTGACCGGGCGACTGCACACCGCGTACGACGCACCGGACGTTCCCGCCGCGATCCAACTGGTACAGCGGGCGTTCGAAGTCGCCGAGGAACTCGACCACCACCCCGACGTGGACATCCGCTACAAACAGGTTCGGGTGCGCTGCTCTACGCACTCCGTGGGCGGCGTCACGACGGCCGACATCGACCTCGCGCACCGGATCGAGCAACTGGCCACCGAGGTCGGAGCTGCCCATCTGCCCGAGACGCCGACGTTCACGGACGTGGGTATCGACACCGCCGATGCGGGGCGCATCGCACCGTTCTGGGCCGCCGTCCTGGGCTACGACTATGACGGCGACCCGAACTCCCTCAACGACCCGTTCGGCACCCGGCTCGGCGTGTGGTTCCAGGTCACCGACGGCGCCTCCACCGGACGGAACCGGCCCCACTTCGACGTGGCAGTCGTGCCCGAGCAGGCGCAGCCGAGGATCGACGCGGCGCTCGCCGCGGGTGGCCGGCTCGTCACCGACGAGTTCGCGCCGCGATGGTGGGTGCTCGCCGACGCCGACGGCAACGAGGCCTGCATCTGCACCGAGGAAGCTCGCGGCTACTAACTCTCACAGGCGTCGCTAGCGTTAGGGCAGTGGAGGCGACCCGGGCGCTGAATCACCGGCTCGGCGGGCGGCGGGCCTGGCTGGTCTGGGGCGTCGGCGTTCTCGCGTACGTCGTCGCCATCTTCCACCGGTACTCCCTCGGCGTCGCCGGGATCGAGGCCGCCGACCGTTTCGGCATCAGCGCGTCGCTGCTCGCGGTGTTCTCCGTCGTACAACTCGGTGTCTACGCCGCGATGCAGATTCCGGCCGGGGTCCTGCTGGATCGCTTCGGCTCGACCCGGCTCCTGGTCAGCGGTGCCGTGCTGATGGGCGCCGGCCAACTCGTCTTCGCGGTCGCCGATGGCATGGGTACGGCGTTGCTGGCCCGCGTCCTGCTGGGACTGGGCGACGCCTTGACGTTCGTGAGCGTGCTGCGGTTGGTGGTGCTGTGGTTCCCACCCCGGCAGAACCCGATCGTCGTCCAGCTCACCGGTCTACTCGGTCAGCTCGGCGCGATCGCGTCGGCGATCCCGCTGATCGGGGCCCTCGACTCCTTCGGCTGGACGCCGACATTCGTGACGGGGGCGGCCCTCAGCCTGGCCGTGTCGGTTGCCGTCGTCGCGGTCATGCGCGATTCGCCGTACGCCGGGGCCGCGGACAACGCACCGGTGAGCGCCGCCGACCTCCGGCGGTCGCTGCGGGAGACGTGGGCCGAACCGGGGACGAAGCTCGGTTTCTGGACGCACTTCGTGACCCAGTTCCCAGCCGTCGCCTTTGCCCTGCTGTGGGGCTACCCGTTCCTCGTCAGCGCGGAAGGGCTGTCGCCGGGAACGGCCGGCGGACTGCTCACATTGCTCGTGCTGTCGGCGATGGCATGCGGGCCGCTGCTCGGATACCTGGTCGGCCGCTTCCCGTTCCACCGCTCTCGGCTGGTGCTCGGCATCGTCGTCGTCTCGGCGCTCACCTGGGCAGTCGTGTTGGCCTGGCCGGGACGGGTGCCGCTGCCGCTGCTCGTCGTACTCATCCTGTCCATGGCCCCGAACACTCCCGGTTCGATGATCGCCTTCGACTACGCACGGACGTTCAATCCGCCCGCACGGATCGGCAGCGCCAGCGGGATCGTGAACGTGGGCGGTTTCACCGCCTCGTTGGTCGTCATCATCGTCGTCGGTGTGATCGTCGATGCGCTGTCGGGCAGTACGGCCACGGATGCCTACCGCTGGGCGTTCGCGGCGCAGTTCCCGGTGTGGCTGCTGGGCGGACTGCAGGTGATGCGCTGGCGAAGGCGGGCCAGGGCGCGGATGGCCGAGCGCGATCCGGCCGCGTTCGCCGCGCTGCGCGCCGGCCGGATGCCGCAGTCGCCGAGCACCTGAACCTCAGCCGGCCCGGCAGCGTGAGATGGGTGCTGGCGTCGGTGCTAGCACCAATGAACAACTGCCGGCGGCAGGCACGGATGGTTACCGTCCAGCCACAACCTGGCAGGACGCGACCTAGGAGCAGCCGTGCAGCTGTCCGCTCACCCGCACCCCGCCATCATCCGCCACCGTCGCGCCCTCCGGGTCGCCATCACGGTGTCGCTCGCCTCGGCCACTGTGCTCGTGGCCGCAGCACCCGTCCACGCCGCGACGTCGTACACGTTCGTGAATGTCGCCGACAGCGCCGAGCTCAACATGGATCCCGCCGCATTCGGCTGCGCCGGCATCAACAACAGCGGCCAGGTCGCGTTCCGCGCCGGCCGGCTCGCCCCGGACGGCTTCAACACCATCCCAGGCATCTACCGGGCCAACGTCAACGGCACCGTCAGCGTCATCGCCGAGAACGGCCGCCGGTACGGCTTCATCGGGTTCAACCCGTCGATGAACGACCGAGGCGTGGTTTCGTTCGCCGCCGACATCGACGGCGGGCTGCAGATGACTTCGAGGCGATCCTGGTCGGCGCGGGCGGCAACAAGGTGAGCACCATCGCGGACACCCGGGGACAGTTCAACTTCTTCGGCTTCGACACCTCGATCAACAACCGTCGCGAGGTCGCGTTCAAGGCGGAGCTCGACACCTTCGACGAGGGGCTGTTCTCCGGTACTCGGGCTGGAGCGATCACGACCCACTACCTCAACTCGACGAGCGACTTCGGCGGCACCGACAGCCGGCCATCCATCAACGACCGCGGGAACATCGCCTTCGAGGAGACCATTGACTTCCAGCCCGGCATCTTCGCAGGGCAGGAGGGTCAGTTCCAGACGGTTCTGCCGCCTGCCGAGGACGTCAGCGTGTCCGAGCCCGTGCTCAACAACGGGGGGCTCACCGCGTTCTCCCGGTCATTCTCCGACGGCGACGAGTTCGTATTCGAGATCGACACCGCGACCGCGAACGGGACACCGACACCGGTGGCGGACACTCGCGGTCCGTTCAGCGGGTTCGGGTTCCGGCCGCCGGCACTCAACAACAACGGCGAGGTTGCGTTCCTCGCCATCCTGGACGACTTCGTGACCGAGGGCATCTTCGTCGGTCCCGACCCGGTCGCTGACAAGGTCATCTCGACGACCGACACCCTGGCGGGCGACACCATCGCCAGCCTGCGTTTCTGCGAGGAGGGTGTGAACGACTCCGGTCAGCTGACGTTCATCGCCACCTTGCAGGACCCGGTCACGCTGGAGCCTCACGCAGCGGTCTTCCGCGCGACCCCGGCCCCCTGACTGCACGGGCCACACGGGCCGCAATCAGCCGACCCGGCGCTACCGTGAGCCCGTGACAGAACTGCCTGCCAGTCGTTTGCTCGACCGGATCCGAAGCGCGGTGATCGGCGACGATCAGGTCATGCCGGGCCCGTACGGCCCACGCCGGGTGACGTACGCCGACTACACCGCCTCCGGCCGCGCTCTCGGCTTCATCGAGGACTTCATCCGCGACGAGGTGCTCGCCCGCTACGCCAACACCCACACCGAGTCCTCGGGCACCGGACTGCAGACGACGCGGCTGCGCGAGGACGCGCGGCGGCTCGTCCGCGAGGGTGTCGGCGGCGGCGGCGAACACGTCGTGCTGTTCTGCGGTTCGGGGACGACAGCGGCGATCGACCGGCTCATCGGCGTGCTGAACATCCGGCTGCCGGCCGACCTCGACGACCGCTTCGACTTGAGCAGGCACATACCCGGGACGCAGCGGCCGGTGGTGTTCATCGGACCGTTCGAGCACCACTCCAACGAGGTGTCCTGGCGGGAGACGATCGCCGACGTCGTCGTGATCCCCGAGAACGCCGACGGTCACATCGACGTCGACGCGCTGGAAGCCGCGCTCGAGACGTACGCCGACCGCCCGCTCAAGATCGGTTCGTTCTCAGCGGCCTCGAACGTCACGGGCATCGTGACGGACACCTGCCAGATCGCCGACACGCTGCACCGCCACGGCGCACTGTCGTTCTGGGACTTCGCCGCGGCTGCGCCCTACGTCGAGATCGCGATGAGCCCCGACTGCCCCGAGCATCCCGACTCGCACAAGGACGCCATCTTCCTGTCCCCGCACAAGTTCATCGGGGGCCCGGGCACCCCCGGCGTACTCGTCGCCCGTCGGGAGCTGTTCACCAACCGGGTGCCGGTCGTCCCCGGCGGTGGGACGGTCGCCTACGTCAACCCGACCGAGCACCGCTATCTCACCGATCCGGAGCACCGGGAGGAGGGCGGCACGCCGGCGATCGTGGAGTCGATCCGGGCCGGGCTCGTCTTCCAGCTCAAGGCCGCCGTCGGCACCGACGTCATTCGGGCGCACGAGGAGGAGTTCCTCCGCCGCGCCGTCGGATCCTGGCGGGCCGACCCCTGCCTGCAGATCCTCGGGAACCTCGACGCCGAGCGCCTGTCCATCGTGTCCTTCGTCGTACGCCGACCCGGCGGCCGCTACCTGCACCACAACTTCGTCGTCGCGCTGCTCAACGACCTGTTCGGGATCCAGGCCCGCGGCGGATGCTCGTGCGCCGGGCCGTACGGGCATCGCCTGCTGGGGATCGGCTTGGAGCGCTCGCACGAGTTCGAGCAGGAAATTGCCACCTGCTGCGAGGGAATCAAGCCCGGCTGGGTGCGGGTCAACTTCAACTACTTCGTCAGTACGACGGTCGTCGACTACATCGTCGAGGCGGTGCACCTCGTGGCGGCGCACGGCTGGCGGCTGCTGCCCGATTATCGCTTCAACCCCGACTCAGGGCTGTGGCGGCACCGGTCCGGGCCGGTCGAACCCCCGCTGCGGCTGTCGCAGGTGCACTACGACGGCGAGGGTGTCATGTGCTTACCCCGACCACAACGAGCGGGCCGACGAGTCCGTCCTGGCCAGCTATCTGGAAGAGGCGAAGGCGCTGTTCACGTCCAGCCTCGGCGACTCCACCGACGCGGACTGCGGCCACGGTCGGTCTCCGACAGCTTCGAGGCGCTGCGCTGGTTCGAGTTGCCGGCCAGTTGCTTGCAGTAGCGAGCCGGCTGCTCTCGCAATGGTCCTGTGCGCTGGACGAGTCGGTCACGCCCCCTCCTGTTTTGCAGAAAGTACCCGATTGATCGCACACTGTGAGGGCACGGCGGTCGGGGCCGTCTCGGCAGTGACGTGTCAGTCCAGGGGTATGTCATGGCGCACCGCCGCTTGCAGCGTTGGCTGATCGTCCTTGCCGGCAGCATTCTCATGGCGAACGCCGTCGGCGTACCAGCCCGGGCTGCTGCACCGGATGGGCCGGCCGCGGATGCGAGCGTTCCCGCTCCCACCAGGCCGAGCACCCTGGTCAACGACCCTCGGCTCGACGCGACCGCGGACGACAACATCCAGAACACCGTCTCGATCGCGGTTGCCGGACCCAACATCGTCGCCGCATACAACGACAGTGGCTCAAGCGCCGGCGCGCGGGACCCGCACTTCGTCGGGTACTCGACATCCGCCGACGGCGGGGTGACCTGGACCGACCGCGGCTCGGTGTACGACGGGCCGCTGCCGGTGTACGGCAGCCCGGCACTGGCGGTGGACGACGACAGCTCGCGGGTGTTCCTGGCCGTCGAAGGCGCAAGTAGCAACAGCGAGAAGAGCATCCTGGTCTTCAGGTCCGACGACCACGGCCTGAGCTTCACCGCTCCGGTGAACGCCACCGGCATCCCGGACCACCCGAGTGATGCGGTGCTGCCGAATCTGGCCGTCGACAACTTCCCAGGTCGCGGTCGGGGGACCGTCTATCTCGCCTGGCAGCAGGGGGGACCCAGCGGGGGCATCCGCCTCACGACGTCGCTCGACTCCGGCAACAGCTGGAAGCCTTCGAAGCCGCTGTCGCTGGACCTGCAGGCCGATTTCGGCCGCGCCGATCTGGTGGTCTCACCGGATCACTGCCTGCACGTCGTCTACCGCAGCACCCCGCAGGGTGCCCACCCGCTCAACACCATCCGAACCCGCACGTCGTGTGACCGGGGTCAGTCCTTCGGCCCCGAGGTTGTCCTTGCGGCGCTGAGGCAGCCGACGTCGGCGGACCAGGGACTGAATGGTCAGTTCATCGCGCAGGCGGAACCGCAGATAGCGCTCAACCCGGTCACCGGCGCTCTGTACGTCGTCTATCACGACACGACGGCGGTCCTGGGGGCGGACGCCCTGCTGGTGGCCTCCGCCGACAATGGCGGAACGTGGGGCGCGCCGATCCGGATCGGCAAGGACCAGGGCCGGCACGACCAGTTCTCCCCGAGCGTGGCGGTCACCCATGACGGGACGCAGCTGATGGTGGGCTTCTACGATCGGCGGACCGACCTGTTCGATCTGAATGTCGAGCGCTGGGGTCAGATCGGGCTGATCGACACCGAGGCCGACGGCGGTGGCGAAGCCGTGCTGTGGCGGCGTGATTTCCCGCTCTCGCCCAGCTTCCGACCGCCCGACTGCTGCGACGTCGACGAGCCACCGGTCTTCTTCAGCGACTACGACGAGATCGCGGCCGACGACAGCGCCTTTTACTCGGCCTGGACCGACAACCGGGACGCTGACAGCTTCTCGCTGTTCCAGCCCGACATCCGCGCGGCGACGATCCCGATCGACGCGACCACCGACGTCGGGGTGACGCTCACCGGCTCCACGTCACCCCTCCCCCTGGTGGCGCATTACTTCTACCTGTCTATAATACAATTGTCGTAGTTCTAG
>JACCXW010000376.1 GCA_013696785.1 Geodermatophilaceae bacterium
GGCTACGGCCTCGGCGTGACCTTCAGGATGACGTCGTCGCCATTGGACGTCGTGATGTACAGCGAGCCGTCCGTCCCGAGCTGGGCCGTGCGCAGCCGTCCGTAGGTGCCGGTGAACTCGGGGATGAGTTCTTCGCTGGTGAGTCGCCCCCTGCCGTCGAACGTCAGTCGCAGCAATGACTCGCCCTGCAACTGCGCGACGACCAGCGATCCGTTCCAGGACTTCCACTGCGGACCGACGAGGAACGTGGCACCGGATGTCGCGTCGGTCGTCGGACCCGAGGTCCACGAAGCAGGCTTGGCGTTCGGGAACTTCTCCAGGTCCGTCATCGGCACCGACTCGTCGTACGTGCCGCCAGCGCCGTCGGGGTCCCAGCCGTAGTTTCGGCCGGCCAGGACGAGGTTGACCTCGTCGTCCCGGTACGAGCCGTGCTCGACGTTGAATGTCTGCCCGCTCGGCCGGATCGCAAGGCCCTGCGGATTGCGGTGCCCGTAGTTGAAGATCAGCCGCGTGCGCGGGTTCGAGTCGCCGATGTAGGGGTTGCCCGCCGCCGGCCCGCCGGTGTCCGGGTCGATCCGCAGGATCTTGCCGCCGAGGGAGTTCAGATCCTGCGGGACGGTGCCGGTGGCGGTGTCACCGGTACTCACCAACAGTGCGCCGGTGAGATCGAAGCGCAACCGGCACCCCCCGTGCCGGCCGCTGTCGGTATTGACCGGCAGGTTGCCCAGCAAGGGGTCGGCCACGCGAGTGGCCTTCGTGTACGCGGCATTCACGGTCCACGCGATGATCTGGATCTCTTTGTCGCTGCCGGCCTGGTGGCCCTGGCAGGTGTAGAAGCGCCGGTTGCCGGTGAAGTTCGGGTCGAGCACCAGTCCCATCAGCCCCGTCTCACCGATCGTGTACAGGTCGCTGAAGTCGGCGGTCAAGCTGGCCACGGTGCCGTTCACCCGACGGACCGACAGGCCCCCGCTGCGCTCGTCGAAGATCAGCGTCCCGTTCGGCGTCTGCGCCACGTCCCAGGGAAGGTTCAACCCGGTGGCGATCTCGGTGATGGTGAACGTCGGAGCCGCCAGGGCCCCGGGCATTGCGGCGGGCGCGGCTGCCGCGGGCGCTACCTGCACGACGGCGGCCAGGACCCCCGCCGCGGCGACGGTGGCAAAGGTCGTGCGGGTGTGGCGACGAATTGCACTCATGGGTCCCCCTCGGCGACAGCTGACACGCAGAGTGATCGTGTGATTGCGGTGAGGCTACCGCGAGTCCGGTGCCAAGCGCGAGGGTTCTGCAGAGTTGTCAGAGACCCGTGCGCAGGATCGTATCGCCGGTGCTGGTACGCACCTCGAGCCGGTCGATATCGTCGAGGTCGAGGTTGGTCGAGCCCGGGACAGTGATTTCGCGGCCGGCTAGCTGGCGCCACGAGGACACCAGCGACTCGCTACCGTCGTCGTCGATGGCGATGAGCAGGTACGTCGACTGCGCCGATTCCGTATCTGATTCACCGTCGTACCGGCAGCGGGTGTCGATCGACGTTCCCCAGCCGCGACCGGTCACGAGCAAGGTCGCCTCTACCGGGACGCCGGGCTCGGCCGACATGGTGAAAGCCGTTGCCTCATTGTCCGTGCCCTCGGGTGTCGTCAGCACGACGGTCCCGGCCGCCGCGGCCGCGGCGACCAGGACGCCGGCGAACGTCCTGCGCCACCGCGCGAACCGGCGCTGCGCCCGGACCCGCTCCGCCAACCGAGGCAGCAGATCGGGTGCGGCGGACACGGTGAGAGCGAGGTCCGCGCCGGGCAGCAGGCGGGCAAGGTAGCCGGGCATCGCCGCGAGATCCTCGACCGCGGCGCGGCAGCGGGCGCAGTCGGCAAGGTGGGCGCGATAGCCCTGTTGTTCGGTCGGATCCAGGGCGCCGAGAACGTACGCGGCGTCACTGTCGGCGTACGGGCAGGTCATTCGGTCACCCCCATCTCCTCGAGCGCGAGCTTGAGCGCGCGCAGCGCGTAGTGCGTGCGGGACTTGACTGTCCCAGGCGCGACGCCGAGCGTCCGCGCCGCCGCTGCCACCGTCTGTCCCCGGAGGAAGCATTCGATCAGTACGTCGCGGTGCGCGGTCGACAGTGCGGCGAGCGCGTCCTCGATCAGCCAGGCCTGCAGGGCAGCGTCGATCCCGTCAGGTGTGATGACCTCGGGTACGTCGTCGGTGAACACCAGCGGCCGGACCTCGGCTCGGCGCCACTCGTCGATGACGATCCGCCTGGCCGTGGTGAACAGCCACGCGCGGGCCGAGCCGCGGGCCGGATCGAGGACCTCCGGATGCCGCCACGCACGCATCAGGGCCTCCTGGACGACGTCCTGTGCCCTGGCGTGGTCGCCTCCCGTCAGTCGAAGCGCGAAAGACCACAGCGCCGAGGCATGTTCGTCGTGCAGCGCACGCATCAGATCGGCCTCGGACTGCACTTTTTCTCCTCACCCCTCACCCACACACGCAGCGCCGACTGCGCCGGTTCACGTCCAGCGTGAACCGCACCGGGTCGAGGTGCGTATTCCTCAGTATGAGAACCCATCGAATCCGGCTCGCCGCGGCCGGCCTCCTCGCCTTGGCCCCGCTCCTGCTCGCCGGCTGCGGCTCGGACGACCCTCCCGCCGACACCGGCTCCGACACGGGCTCCGACACCAGTTCGAGTGCCAGCGACGGCGGCGGCGAGACCACCGAGGCGACGATCACGATCAGCGACTTCGCCTACGGCGATCCGCTGACCGTCGCTCCCGGCACCGAGGTCACGGTCGTGAACGAGGACCCCGCCGCACACAACGCGAACGACGCCGACGGCGCCTTCGAGGAACCCTTGATCAGTCAGGGTGAGTCGGCGACGTTCACCGCTCCCGAGGAGCCCGGCACGTACGACCTCATCTGCACCGCGCACGAGCAGATGAGCGGCCAGCTCATCGTCGAAGGCTGAGCGGACCCGCTCAGCCGGTCCGCGCGACCACGAAGTCGCACAACGTGAGCAGGGCGTCGTGGGCCGGCCCGGCCGGTACGTCGGTGAGGGCGGCGCGCGCTCTCCCCGCGTAGGACGCCAGGGTCTCGCGCGAGCGGTCCATGCCGGCGCTGCTACGAAGCAGCGCCAGCGCCTCGGCATGCGGCCCGTCCTCGGTCAGGTCTCCGGCCAGCAACTCCCGCAGCCTGGCCTCCGCGGGGTCGCTGCCCGCCAGCGCGTGCAGCATCGGCAGCGTGCGGATGCCCTCGCGCAGATCCGTTCCCGGCGTCTTGCCGAGCTGGGTCGAGTCCGACGCGATGTCGATGAGGTCGTCGGAGAGTTGGAAGGCGATCCCGATCAACTCTCCGTACCGGGTCAACACATCCGCCAAGCCAGGGTCGACTCCGCCGAACATGGTGCCGAACCGCGCGGACGTAGCAATCAGCGATCCGGTCTTCTCCGCCACCACCTGCAGATAGTGTTCGATCGCCTCGTCATCCGGACCCGGCCCGACCGTCTCCCGGATTTGCCCGGTCACCAGCCGTTCGAACGTACGGGCCTGCAGCCGCACGGCTTCCGGTCCGAGATCGGCCAGGATGTCCGAGGCGCGGGCGAATAGCAGGTCTCCGGTCAGGATCGCCACCGTGTTGTCCCAGCGGTTGTTCGCGCTGGGCGCGCCCCGACGTACGGCGGCCTCGTCCATCACGTCGTCGTGGTACAGCGTGGCGAGGTGGGTGAGCTCCACGACGACAGCAGCCGGTACGACGCCCGGGCGCGACGGGTCGCCCAGCGAGGCGGCGAGCAGGACGAGCAGCGGGCGGAACCGCTTGCCGCCGGCGAGGAACAGGTGTCGCGAGGCTTCCCGCACGAACGGGTCGCTACTCGAGAGCGATCGACGCAACAGGTCCTCGACCTCGTCCAGGCCGGCGCCGACGGAGGCCCGCAGCCCAGCATCGGCGAACTCGACGCCGGTAACGCCCTGCGCAGTCATGGTCGAGGGATCGTCATCTAGCCGACGAACTGAGCGGCCTGGTTTGCCAGGTCCAGCACGGCTCCCGGCGCCACACCGAGCAGCACGGTCGCGGCCGCGGCAATAGCCAGCGCTACCGTCGTGAGCATCCCGGGGACAGCGACCGTCGGACCGTCAGCAGCCGGCTCGGAGAAGTACATCAACACGATGACGCGGACGTAGAAGAACGCGGCGACGGCACTGGCCAGGAGTGCGACGACCACCAGCGGACCGGCCCCGGCGTCGAGCCCGGCCCGGAACACCACGAACTTTCCGGTGAACCCGCTCGTCAGGGGGATCCCGGCCAACGCCAGCAGGAACAGCGAGAACACTCCGGCGACCAAAGGGGAGCGTTTGGCCAGGCCGGCCCACTGGGACAAGTGGCTTGCCTCGCCGTCGGCGTCCCGGACGAGCATGACCACGGCGAAGCTCCCGATCGTGGTCAGGCCGTACGTCAGCAGGTAGAACATCGTGCTGGACAGCCCAGCCTGGTTGTTCGCGATCGTGCCGGTGAGGATGAATCCGGCGTGCGCGATCGAGGAGTACGCGAGCATCCGCTTGACGTCGGTCTGGGTCAGCGCCAGGACCGACCCGACGATCAGCGTGACGATCGCGACGCCGTACAGCACCGGACGCCAGGTCCAGTCGCTGTTGCCGAAGCCGACGTAGAGGACGCGCAGGATCGCCCCGAACGCGGCGACCTTCGTACACGCGGCCATGAGTGCGGTCACCGATGTCGGCGCGCCCTGGTAGACGTCGGGCGTCCAGGTGTGGAACGGCGCCACGCCGGCCTTGAACAGCAGCCCGACGATGAGCATCGCCAACCCGATCACGAACAGGGCGTCGCTCTTGTCGGTGCCGGCCGCCTGGTCGAAGATGCCGCGCAGATCCACGGTGCCGGCGTATCCGTAGATCAGCGCCAGCCCGTACAGGAAGAAGGCGGACGTAAACGCGCCGAGCAGGAAGTACTTCAGTGCCGCTTCCTGCGACAGGAGCCGTCGCCGCCGGGCCAGCCCGGCGAGCAGGTACAGCGGCAACGACAGCACTTCGAGCGCGACGAACATGACGAGCAAGTTGTTCGCCGCCGCGAACAGCATCATGCCGCCGAGGGCGAAGCTGGCCAGCGGGAAGACCTCGGTCTGGGTCCGGGCATGGGTTGCCAACTGCCGGTCCAGAGCGGTCCCGGCCGGTACGGCGGCTTGCGCGACGAATGCACTGCCACCCATGTCTGGAGAGCGTTCGGCGAGCAGCAGGATGGACAGCAGCCCGAGCAGCGCCAACGTGCCTTCGAGGAACAGTGCCGGCCCGTCCACAGCGACCGCGCGGGAGATCGTCAGCTCCTCCCGGCCGGCGATCAGCGCGACCGACACGAGCGCACCCAGTACGCCGCCGAGTGCGATGGTCAACTGCACGCCCCAGCGGTAGGCGCGCGGCACGAACGCCTCCGCAAGGACGCCGATCAGAGCGGCACCGAACACGAAGAGCACCGGGGACAGGCCTGTGTAGCTCACCGACGGGGCTTCGATCATCAGCGGTTCCCCTCCTCGGCGACGGTGGGGGCGGGGTCGTTGGTGCCGAGGTCCACCATCGTCGCGTCGACAGCAGGGGTGATGATGTCGAGCACCGGCTTGGGGTAGACGCCGAGCACGATGATCAAGGCGATCAGCGGGCCGAGGGTGGCCAGTTCCCGCTTGTCCAGGTCCCGGACGCCGCGCAGGCGTGGGTTCTCCGGGCCGTGCATCGTGCGCTGGTACATCAGCAAGATGTAGAGCGCGGCCAGGATGATGCCGACTGCCGCGATGATCGAGAACGCCGGTTGGGTGGTGAAGGACCCGACGAGCACGAGGAACTCACTGACGAAGCTGTTCGTGCCGGGCAGCGCAAGCGAGCTCAGGCCGACGATGAGGAAGGCTCCGCCCAGCAACGGAGCGATTCTCGCGAGTCCGCCGTACGCGCCGATCATCCGGCTGCCGCCTCGGTTGATGAGGATCCCGACGATCAGGAACAGGGCGCCGGTCGAGATGCCGTGGTTGACCATGTACAGCACCGCGCCGGTGCCGGCCTGGGAGGTGAACGCGAAGATGCCGAGGCCGATGAAGCCGAAGTGCGCGATGGACGTGTACGCCACCAGCCGCTTCATGTCGCTCTGCCCCATCGCGAGCAGCGCGCCGTAGAAGATCCCGACCACGGACATCACCAGGACGAGCGGTGCGTAGAAGCGTGAGGCGTCGGGGAACAGCGGTAGGCAGTAGCGAAGAAACCCGAACGTCCCCACCTTGTCCAGTACGCCGACGAGCAGCACCGCGCCGCCGATCGGGGCCTCGGCGCCCGCATCGGGCAACCAGGTGTGGAACGGGACGAGCGGTGCCTTGATGGCGAAGGCGATGAAGAACCCGAGGAACAACAGCTTCTGCGTGCCCGGGGTGATCTCCAGTTGCCGGAGCGCGTCGAAGGCGAACGTGCCCTCCCCCAGCTGGTTGTTGCTGACGACGAACAGCCCGATCACCGAGGCGAGCATGATCAGGCCGCCGAGCAGGCTGTAGAGGAAGAACTTGACCGCGGCGTATTGCCGGCGGGGTCCCCCGAAGCTGCCGATCAGGAAGTACATCGGGATGAGCATGACCTCGAAGAACACGTAGAACAGGAACACGTCGGTCGCCGCGAAGACGCCGATCATCATCGTCTCCAGGACAAGCAACCAGGCGAAGAACGCCTTCATGCTGCGCTCGCCGGTCGGCTCGTCGTTCCACGAGGCGGCCACCACGACCGGGACGAGGACGCCGATCAACGCGATCAGGACGACCGCGATGCCGTCGACGCCCAGGGAGAAACGGACGCCGAAGTCCGCGATCCACGTGTACGAGGAGTTGAACTGAAAGCGCTCGCCGCCGGTGTCGAAGCCGACCGCCATCCACAGCGTCATGACGAGTACGACGAGGGAGATGCCGAGGGTCAGTTGTTTGGCCAGCAGTTGCCGATGATCCGGGAGCACTGCTACCCCGGCCGCGCCGACGAGCGGCAGCAGCAGGGTGACTAGGAGGAGGGTGTTCATCGGGTTACCCGAACCTCACCGCGAGCAGGGCGGCCACCACCAGGATCGATCCTCCGAGCATGCCGAGGGCGTAGGTGCGGACAAAGCCGTTCTGCGCCCGCCCGAGCCGGGCCGAGCTGCCACCGATCAAGGCCGCGACCCCGTTCACGGCGCCGTCGACACCCTTGTTGTCGACGAACACCAGTGCCCGGGTCAGCCACTGGCCGGGCCGCATGAGCACCGACTCGTTGAGCGCGTCACCGTACAGGTTCGCCCGGGCGGCGCTGACGACCGCCGACACCGAGACCGGCGCGGTGCGGGCCACCTGGCGGCGGCCGACGAACAGCCACGCGGCCGCGATGCCGACCGCCACCAGCACGAGGACGAGCAGGGTCACGACGATCGGCTCGATCACGTGATCGGCTTCCGGCGGCGCACCGAAGACCGGCTCCAACCAGGACTCCAGCGAGAACACGTGGACAAGTACGAATCCGGCGAAGACCGATCCGAAGGCGAGCACGATCATGGGCGCCGTCATGACAGTCGGCGACTCGTGCGGGTGCGCGCCCTCGTCCCAGCGGGCCTCGCCGAAGAACGTCATCAGCATCAGCCTGGTCATGTAGAACGCCGTCAGGCCGGCGCCGAGCAACGCCGCTCCGCCGAGCAGCCACCCGGAGGTCCCGCCCTTGTCGAAGGCCGCCTCGATGATGAGGTCCTTGGAGTAGTAGCCGGACAGGAACGGGAACCCGATCAGCGCCAGGTAGCCCAGCGTGAACGTGGCGAACGTGATCTTCATCCGGGTCGCCAGCGCGCCGTACTTGCGCATGTCGACCTCGTCGTTCATCCCGTGCATGACCGAGCCGGCACCGAGGAACAGCCCCGCCTTGAAGAAGCCGTGTGTCAGCAGGTGCAGGATCCCGACCGCGTACCCGGCCGGGCCGAGGCCCACCGCCAGGAACATGTAACCGATCTGGCTCACCGTGGACCAGGCCAGCACCCGCTTGATGTCGTCCTTCGCGCAGCCGGCGACGCAACCGATGAGCAGCGTCACGGCACCGACGATGGCAACGACAGTGCGCCCGTCCTGGGTCAGGTTGTAGATCGGCGAGGCGCGGGCGATCAGGTAGACGCCAGCGGTCACCATCGTCGCTGCGTGGATCAAGGCGGAGACCGGTGTCGGGCCTTCCATGGCGTCGGGCAACCACGCCTGCAACGGGAACTGGCCGGACTTGCCGCACGCACCCAGGAGCAGCAGCAACGCGAGTGCCGTCGCCGTACCGCCGGTCAGAGCCGCGGCACCGCCGAGGACGTCGGAGAATTGGGTGGAGCCGAGCGTGGCGAACATGACGAAGATCGCGATCAGGAGGCCGACGTCGCCGACCCGGTTCATGATGAAGGCCTTCTTGGCTGCGGTCGCCGCGGCCGGCCGGGTGTACCAGAACGCGATCAGCAGGTACGACGCCAGGCCGACGCCCTCCCACCCGACGTACAGCACCACGAAGCTGTTGCCCAGCACCAGCAGCAGCATCGCGGCCACGAACAGGTTGAGGTAGCCGAAGAACCGCCGCCGACCTGGATCGTCGTGCATGTAACCGACGGAGTAGAGGTGGATCAAACCGCCAACGCCGGTGATCAGCAGGATGAAGACCGCCGACAGTGGGTCGAGCAGCAGCCCGGCGTCGACCTGCAGGCCGTTCACCGGGATGAAGCTGAACACCTGCAGGGACACCGCTCGGTTGCTCTGATCGGCCAGCGTGACGACGTAATACACCGCCAGCACGAAGTCGACAGCGACGACGCCGGTACCCAGCACCGGAGCGGTCTTGTCCAGACGCCGGCCACCCAACAGCAGTACGGCCGCGCTCAGCAACGGGAGCGCTACCAGCAGCCAGATGCTGCTCAGCGCGCCCGTAGCGGCGGCGTACTCGATCGTCTCGTCCACTCAGGTCCTCGGCAGTCAGTACTTCAGCAGGTTGGCATCGTCGACCGAGGCCGACCGGCGGGTACGGAAGATCGACATGATGATGGCCAGTCCGACGACGACCTCGGCGGCAGCCACCACCATGACGAAGAACGCGATGATCTGGCCGTCCAGCGTGCCGTTGATCCGGGAGAAGGTCACGAGCGTCAGGTTGACCGAGTTGAGCATCAGTTCGATGCACATGAACACCACGATCGCGTTGCGGCGTACGAGGACTCCGACCGCGCCGACGGTGAAGAGGATCGCGGCGAGCACCAGATAGTAGGTAGGTGTCACGGCTGCCGGCCCGACCGCGTAGACGGCGGCGCAACCACGCCGTCGTCCCCGGCCGCCGCTGGCAACGGCCGCATTTCGACGCCCGTGGCGGCGCTGTCACCGGCGACCGTCCCATCGGGGAGCATCGCTGGGG
>JACCXW010000413.1 GCA_013696785.1 Geodermatophilaceae bacterium
CGCCGGACGCACCCGACCGTCCACTTGCGACACTGACGTACGCCATCCTGAGCGTCCCGTTCGGACTCGTCGGTCTGTGGCTGGCGCTCATGATCGGACCGAACACCGTGCGAAACCTGCTCTACGGCTTCTTCGTCGACGGAAGCTACGCGACGTCATGGGGTGGCCCGACCTTGGCCGGCGCCTGGACCGTGCACGCCGCCCTGGCGCTTCTGCTGGTGCCCGTCGGACTCTGGCTGGTCCGTGGCCTGACGGCATTACAACGCCGGCTGGCCGACGCGTTGCTCGGCGGGCGGCGACTACCCGTGGCCGCGGCGGCAGGATCGGTGGCAGTGCTGCTCGGAGCCGGCCTGTTCCTCACTGCCTGGCTGCACCAGGTGTGACCCGCCTACGGTGGCGGTCGTGATGTGGGCGGGACGCCGGGCAGAAGTGACGCTGACCGCTGTCGCCGCCCTCACCGTTGTCGCCGGAACGTTGGACCTGCGGCAGCACTATCAGGTGACGGACGGCACCGCCCTCGCGCTGAGCCTGTTGCGGGCGGCGCCGTTGGCGGTGGTGCTGCGCCGACCAGTGCTCGCCTGGGTGCTGTCGCTGGCCACCATCGTGCTGGCGGCACTGGCGGCCGACCCGGTGACCCCGGCGGAGCCGTGGCCGTGGCTGGTAGGCAGCCTTCCGGCGTACCTCGCTGTGCTGGTCGTCGCCGCGGTCGGTGTGCCGCGGCGCTTGTTGATCCCGGGCTGGGCCGCTGGGCTGCTCGTGGGCGGCGTCGTGCTGACGATGGCGCCCGAGCGGGCCAGTTGGGAAGGGCTGCTCGTGCCGGCGATCCTGTCTGCGATAGCCCTCGCCGGCGGCGACGTCGTACGCGGCAGCGCTGAGGCTCGGGCCGGACTGCGGACCGAGCGGGAACGGCGCGGCGTGCTCGAGGAGCGGGCCCGGATCGCGCGGGAGATGCACGACGTCGTCGCGCACGGGATGTCGGTGGTGACAGTACGAGCGGACAGTGCGCCGTACCGGCTGGCCGACGTTCCGCCGGCGACCGCCGCGGAGTTCGCCGAGATCGCAGACGCCGCCAGGGACTCGCTGGAGCAGATGCGACGGCTCTTGACGGTGCTGCGCGGAGAGGTCGGGACTGACCTGACTGCCCCGCAGCCGGGTCTGACCGATCTGCCCACCCTGGTGGAGACCAGCCGTCGCGCCGGCGTACCGGTTCGGCTCACATCGATCGCGCGAGCGGCCGATCCGGCCATTGAGCTGGCGGCATACCGGCTCGTCCAGGAGGCGCTGAGCAACGCTCTTCGCCACGCGCCGGGGGCGGCGGTGGAGGTCACGGTCGCCACCGCCGCGGACGGCTCGCTGCGGGTCGAGGTGACGAACGAGCCTCCGACGCATCCGCCCGAACCGGATCGGGCGACAGGGCACGGACTGACCGGGATGCGGGAGCGGGTCGGATTGCTCGGCGGCACCGTCGATCTCGGCGGCCTGCCCGGCGGCGGGTGGAGAGTTCGAGCTGTTCTGCCTGCCAGCGGGCGGGAGCGGACGTGACGATCCGGGTCGTGGTCGTCGACGACCAGGAGATGGTGCGGGCCGGGATCGCCGCGCTGCTCGACGGCCACGACGCGATCGAGGTAGTCGGGCAGGCCGCCGACGGTGCGTCGGCCCTGCGGGTGACCGCAGAGGTGCATCCCGACGTGGTGCTGATGGACATCCGGATGCCCGGGATGGACGGGCTGACGGCGACCCGGCGGCTGCTCGCCGGGGGAGCGGACGCGCCCCGCGTGTTGGTGCTCACGACCTTCGATGCGGACCAATACGTCTTCAATGCGCTCCGGGCGGGGGCGAGCGGTTTCCTGCTGAAGGGCGCGCGGCCAGCTGATCTGGTCGACGCGGTCCGGGTAGTTGCCGCAGGCGACGCGCTGCTTGCGCCGTCGGTCACCCGCCGCCTGGTCGAGCATTTCGCCGGCTCCGGTCCGCCGCTCGTGGCAGCTTCCGGTACGCCGGAGTTGACCCCGCGGGAGCGCGAGGTACTCGTCCTGATCGCCCGGGGGCTGTCCAACACGCAGATCGCTGCGGCGTTGGTGCTCGCCGAGCAGACGGTTAAGACCCACGTCAGCCATGTGCTGACCAAGCTCGGCCTGCGCGATCGCGCTCAAGCCGTGGTGCACGCCTACGAGACCGGGGTGGTGACCGCCGGCCGCGGCTGACCGACTGTCGCCGCGGGCACCGCTCAGCCGTCGAAGAGCACCTCGGTGCGCCAGCTGTCGCCGGCCGCCGGAGCCGCGGCCACCAGCTCGGCGAACGCATCGGCGATCCGCTCCGGCGCGAACGGCGTACCGGCCGCGATGGTGCCATTGATCGTGACCGAGGCCGCCCGGATCCCGCGCAGGCGCAGATCCTGATCGAGGGCCGTCACCAGGTTGCGCAGGGCCGCCTTCTGTACGCCGAGGCTTGCCGCGGACGTCATCGGGCGGTCGGCGGTCGCACCACCGGTTGCCAGCACGACACCACCGGGCTGCATGAACGGCAACGCCGCGCCGACCGACGTGAGCAGTCCACCGACACCGATGGCCACGTCCGCGAGCAACTCCGCCGACGTCAACACACTGGCGGTGGCCGAGCGGAACGCTGACGGGTTGTGGTGCAGCACGTCGATCTGCCCTGAGAAGCCGCCGAACCTCGTCACTGCCGCCCCCAGCTCGTCGACGTCGGAGATGTCCGCCGCTGTCCAGCCGGTCGTGATGCCTTCGCTCTGCAGCGCCTCGCCGAGTTCGGTCAGGCGCTTCTCGCCCCGAGCGATCAGCGCGACCGCGAACCCGTCCCGGCCGAGGCGGCGGGCCACCGCGGCGCCGAGTCCGGGCCCTGCACCGACGATCAGGGCCACTTTGGTCGCCATGTCGGGGACCCTACGGGAGGCCGTGCCGACGGGACGTCACCGCTGCGCCCGCCGTACCCCCGCAGCTGGGTGCCAGGTATCGATCAGCAGGTGGCCGGCACCGATCCGCACGACGACGACTTCGTTGATGTCAAGCCGGAACAGCTCGAACGAACCCGGTTCCACCTGCTCCTCCGGCGGCGCCTCGGCCGACAGTGCCGCGGCCACGGCCGCGACGACCGCGGGGTCGGTGATTTCGTGGGCGGTCCCGGCGACTTTCGCGTCGCCGACCGTGGTCGGACTCTGCCGCCAGACTTCGGGGTCGTCCGAGCCGCTGTGCAACGCGAACCGGGGATCCCGCCGAAGGTCGTCGAAGCGCCGCGCGCCGGTCATCCCGGCCAGCCAGAGCTGTCCGTCGTAGGACACCAACTCGGTCCCGGTGATCCTGGGTGACCCGTCGCGCCGCAACGTCGCGACGGTCTTGTGACCGTGTGCATCGAGGAAACCCCTGGCCCGCTGTGCCAACTCGGGCGCCTCGGACTCGAACTCGACCCAGCTCGCCATCACCGGATGATGACACGGGCCTCCGACAGGTGTCAGCCGGCGTGCAGGTACCCCCGCCGTACCGCCTCGACGAGGCCGTCGGGAGGAAACGGCCACCGATCGGCCCCCTCGGCCGGCCCGTCGTCGGGACTCCGAGACGCCGGAACTCGCGCGGTCGAGGGCGACGCCGAACAGTCCGAGGATCGGGCCGAGGTCATCATCACGCCGCCGACGGAACTGGTGGCCGACCGGGCCGAGATCGACCCCGGGCGGCACGTCGACGTCGAATGATGCGGGTGGGTCGCCACGCCACCACGCGGCGACGGCGACGTCGGAATCGCAGCGATGGGTGCCGGCGCGCGGCTGCCGTGCAGCAGCGCGAACGAGGCACCAGCCCGGCGCAGCGCGGCGCTGACCTGAAGCAGCCGCTCGGCGTCTGCGGAGTCGCTCACTGGTCAAGTCTTGCACGGTCATCGATCCCCGCCCGGGAGTGAGTGTC
>JACCXW010000416.1 GCA_013696785.1 Geodermatophilaceae bacterium
GAGATGCGCTATGTCGAGGCCGCGATCGGCGAACTCGCCGCAGCGGTGACCGGAGCTGCTCTCGTCGTGGGCAAGTCCACCGTTCCGTCCGGCTCGGCGGAGCGGCTGGCCGACCGGCTGCGCGCCGAGGCCCGGCCCGGGGCCCGGATCGAACTAGCGTGGAACCCGGAGTTCCTGCGCGAGGGTACCGCCGTACAGGACACGCTGCGCCCGGACCGCCTGGTCTTCGGCGTCGCTGACGGACAGGCCGGCGAGCAGGCAGAACAGCAGTTGCGCGCGGTCTACCGCAAGGTCATCGAAGCCGGCTGCCCCGTGGTCGTCACCGACTTCGCCACTGCCGAGTTGGTCAAGGTGGCCGCGAACGCGTTCCTCGCCACGAAGATCTCGTTCATCAACGCGATGGCCGAGATCTGCGAGGTGACCGGCGGCGACGTCCACACGCTGGCCGAGGCGCTGGGCCACGACGAGCGGATCGGGCGCCGCTTCCTGCATGCCGGCCTGGGCTTCGGCGGCGGCTGCCTGCCCAAGGACATCCGAGCCTTCATGGCACGGGCCGAGGAACTGGGCGTCGTACAGGCTGTGTCGTTCCTGCGCGAGGTCGACTCGATCAACATGCGTCGCCGGGCCCGGACGGTGGACCTCGCCACGCAAGAGCTGGACGGCGACGTGGCAGGTGCCCGCATCGCGGTGTGGGGCGCTGCGTTCAAGCCGAACTCCGACGACATCCGGGATTCACCCGCATTGGACGTCGCGACCACGCTGCAGTCACGAGGGGCCAATGTCGTGGTCTACGACCCGCAGGCCGTCGCGAACGCCCGCCGCAGCTATCCCCAGCTGACGTACGCCGACAGTGCCACCGCCGCGGCCGAACAGGCCGACCTCATCCTGCATCTGACCGAGTGGTCGGAGTTTCGCGCGATGGACCCACTGGACCTGGAAGGGGTGGTGGCGCACCGCCGCATCGTCGACGGCCGCAATGCGCTGGATCGCCAGCGCTGGCGAGACGCCGGCTGGAGCTATCGGGCGTTGGGCCGCCAATAGGACGTGTCCGATGACGCATGACGATCGACCAGAGTTGCCGTTGGTTACCCTCTGCAATCAGGTGGTCAACCACCGGTGTGACAGAAAGGAGCACGCGTGACCGCCCCGACCTACCAGCTCTCCCAACTGGAGTCGCTGGAAGCTGAAGGCATCCACATCATCCGCGAGGTTGCGGCTGAGTTCGAGCGACCGGTGATGTTGTTCTCCGGCGGCAAGGACTCCGCGGTGATGCTGTGGTTGGCCAAGCGAGCGTTCGCGCCGGCACCGATCCCGTTCCCCGTCATGCACATCGACACCGGCCACAACTTTCCCGAGGTGATCGAGTACCGCGATCGCATCGTGGACATGCTCGGACTGCGACTCGTGGTCGCAAGCGTGCAGGAGTCGATCGACGCGGGTCGGGTCACGGAGTTGCCCGGCCAGCATTCCTCCCGCAATCAGCTGCAGACCGAGGCGCTGCTGCTCGGCATCACCCAGAACCGCTTCGACGCGGCCTTCGGCGGTGCCCGGCGCGACGAGGAGAAGGCGCGGGCCAAGGAACGCGTGTTCAGCTTCCGCGACGAGTTCGGTCAGTGGGACCCGAAGATCCAGCGGCCCGAGCTGTGGTCGCTATACAACGGCCGGCACCACGCCGGCGAACACATCAGGGTCTTTCCGCTGTCGAACTGGACCGAGTCCGACATCTGGCACTACATCGAGTACGCCGAGGTTCCGCTTCCGCCGATCTATTTCGCGCACCAGCGGGAATGCTTCCGCCGTGGTGACATGTGGATGGCCGTCGGCCCGTGGACCACGCCGAAGCCGGATGAACAGGTCGAGATGGTGACCGTTCGCTACCGGACGGTCGGGGACATGACGGTGACCGGCGCGGTGGAGTCCACCGCGGTGGCCGTCGCCGACATCATCATCGAGGTCACCGCCTCGCGGGTCACCGAGCGCGGAGCCACCCGCGCCGACGACCGCACCTCCGAGGCGTCGATGGAAGATCGCAAGCGGGAAGGGTACTTCTGAGATGGAACTCCTCCGCCTGGCCACAGCCGGTTCCGTCGACGACGGCAAGAGCACGCTGATCGGCCGTCTGCTCTACGACAGCAAGAGCATCTTCGAGGACCAGTACGCAGCGATAGAGGACGCCAGCCGCCGCCGGGGCGAGGACGCCCCGAACCTGGCGCTGCTCACCGACGGCCTGCGGGCCGAACGCGAGCAGGGCATCACGATCGACGTCGCGTACCGCTACTTCGCCACCCCGAAGCGGGCCTTCATCCTGGCCGATACGCCGGGGCACCCGCAGTACACGCGCAACATGGTGACC
>JACCXW010000453.1 GCA_013696785.1 Geodermatophilaceae bacterium
CGGCTTGGACACGCCTCCATCAGCATCACCTTGGACACGTACTCGCACGTCTCCCCGGCGCTCCACGGCGAGGCAGCGGAGACCGTCGCAGCGCTCGTGTTCGGCGCTCGTTAGCAATCTGTTAGCAAACGGTCTTAGATCGCATCCCGATCCTGCCGTCTACCTGCGCGTTTCCGGTGTCCGAGGGGGGACTTGAACCCCCACGCCCGTTAAAGGGCACTAGCACCTCAAGCTAGCGCGTCTGCCATTCCGCCACCCGGACCGGTGTGCGGCGTTCACGATACCCAGGAGCCGACCCGGCAGCGACCACCCTGGTAGGAAGGCACGATGAGCAGCACAGCGCAGGACGAGGTCGTCGAACTCTGTCGCGACCTGATCAGGATCGACACGACGAACACCGGGGACACCGCGACGAGCGCGGGGGAGCGGGTGGCCGCCGAGTACGTCGCGGCCAAGTTGGACGAAGTCGGGCTCTCCTCCGAGTTGATCGAGACCGAGCCGACCCGGGCCAGCGTCGTGGCCCGGATCCCGGGCGCCGACCGCAGCCGCGGCGGCCTGCTCGTGCACTGCCACCTTGACGTCGTACCCGCCGAACCGGCTGAGTGGAGCGTGCATCCGTTCGCCGGCGAGGTGCAGGACGACTACCTCTGGGGCCGCGGCGCCGTGGACATGAAGGACATGGACGCGATGACGCTGGCTGTCGTACGCCAGTGGATGCGAGACGGTACGACGCCGCCGCGAGACATCGTGCTGGCCTTCGTCGCTGACGAGGAGGCCGGCGGCCGCAAGGGCGCGCGCTGGCTGGTGGACAACCGGCCCGAACTGTTCGAGGGGTGCACCGAGGCGATCAGCGAGGTCGGCGGCTTCAGCCTGACCGTGCGCGACGACCTGCGGCTGTACCTCATCGAGACCGCGGAGAAAGGCATCGGCTGGATGAAGCTGACCGCCCGCGGCCGCCCCGGTCACGGGTCGATGGTGCACGAGGACAACGCCGTGGCCCGCTTGTGCGAGGCGGTGGCACGACTCGGCCGGCACGAGTTCCCGATCGTCATGACCAAGACGCTCCGCGCATTCCTCGAAGCCATCAGCGAGGCGTTCGAGGTCGAGTTCGACCCCAACGACATCGAGGCCACGCTGGCCAAACTGGGCAGCCTGGCCCGGATCGTCGGCGCGACGCTGCGCAACACCGCCAACCCGACGATGCTCGACGCCGGCTACAAGGTGAACGTCATCCCGAGCTCAGCGACTGCCTTCGTCGACGGCCGGTTCCTGCCCGGGCAGGAGGAGGAGTTCGAGCGGCAGCTGGAGGAGATCCTCGGCCCCGACATCGAGCGGGAGTGGCTCATCAAGGACACGGCAATGGAGACGGCCTTCGACGGCCCGCTCGTGGAGCAGATGGCCGCCGCGCTCAAGGCCGAGGACCCCGGAGCGCACGCCATCCCGTACATGCTCTCCGGTGGCACCGACGGCAAGTCCTTCCAGCGACTCGGCATGCGCTGCTTCGGCTTCTCCCCGCTGCGGCTGCCCCCGGATCTCGACTTCGCGGCACTGTTCCACGGCATCGACGAGCGGGTACCGCTGGAGGCGCTGCGTTTCGGCGCCCGGGTACTCGACCGGTTCCTGTTGCACTCGTGAGCGAACCGCTCGCCGGCAAGGTCGCGCTGGTCACAGGCGGCGCCAGCGGGATCGGTGCGGCCGCCTGCCGGCTGCTCGCCTCGCTGGGCGCCCGGATCACTGTCGCCGACGTCGCCGAGGAGCTCGGTCGCGCAGTGGCTGACGACGTGGACGGCTACTTCCACCGGCTTGATGTGACCGACCTGGCCGCCAACCATGCGGTGGTCGCCGACGTCGAGACCCGCGAAGGCAGGCTGGACATCGCATTCCTGAATGCCGGCATCGTGTCCCCGACCCCGGACGACGAGCCGCTGGACCTGGCGGCGTACCGGCGGATTCTCGGCATCAACGTCGACGGGGTCGCGTTCGGGGTCGATGCCGTCGTACCAGCGATGAAGCGGGCCGGCGGCGGTCAGATCGTCGCCACGGCCTCACTCGCCGGCCTGGTCCCGCTGCCCGGTGACGCGCTGTACAGCTTGACGAAGACGGCCGTCGTCGCCTACGCACGCGCCCTTGCGCCCACGTTGGCGCCGCACGACATTCTCATCAACGCGCTCTGCCCCGGCTTCGCGGACACCCCGATGATCACCCCGATCAAGAGCCAGTTCGACAGCATCGGGTTTCCGGTCCTCACCGCCGAACAGGTGGCCGACGCGCTCGTAGAGTGCCTGGCGGCCCGGCGTACCGGCGAGGCCTGGTTCGTCCAGCCCGGCATGCCTGCTGCGCCGTACCGCTTCCGGAACGTCCCGGCCGCCCGGCATCCGGACGGGTCGCACGCCCCAATCCCGGTAAACCTCGATCCGCACGGAGCCCGACGGTGAGGGCCTGGCGGGTGCACGAACTCGGCGAGCCGGCCGACGTACTCGCGCTCGACGACGTTCCAGATCCGGTGCCGGGGGAGGGGCAGCTGCTCGTCCGGGTACAGACCGCCGCCCTGAACTTTCCGGACATCCTGCTCTGTCAGGGCAGGTACCAGGAACGCCCGCCGCTGCCGTTCACGCCGGGCATCGAGCTGACCGGCGAGGTGGTGACCGCGCCGGACGGCTCCGGTTTCCGACCCGGCGACCGGGTCCTCGGTGGTCCGACCCCGATGGGCGGGGCGTTCGCGGAGTACGCCGTACTCAGGGCCGCTGATGCGTTCACGGTGCCGCCGGGGATGCCGTCCGAGGAGGCCGCCGCGCTGTACCTGACGTACCAGACGGGACATGTCGGGCTGCACCGGCGGGCGCGCCTGCAGGCCGGGGAGACGCTGCTCGTCCACGCCGGCGCCGGCGGGGTCGGCTCCGCGGCAATCCAGCTGGGCAAGGCCGCCGGCGCGACGGTCATCGCCACCGCCGGCGGGCCGGAGAAGGTCCAGGTCTGCCGCGACCTCGGCGCCGACCACGCGATCGACTACGTGAGCGAGGACTTCGTCGCCCTGGGCAAGGACATCACCGGCGGGCGGGGCGCCGACGTCATCTATGACCCGGTTGGCGGTGACGTCTTCGATTCTTCCCGCCGCTGCCTGGCCTGGGAGGGCCGGCTGATCGTCGTCGGCTTCACCAGCGGCCGCATCCCGGAGGCACCGGCCAACCACGCGCTGATCAAGAACTACAGCATTGTCGGGCTGCACTGGGGCCTGTACCGCTCGAAGGAGCCCGCGCTGATCACTTCCGTGCACGAGGACCTGACCCGGCTGTACGCCGAAGGCCGGATCCGGCCGTTCGTGTCCGAGCGGTTCGCCTTCGATGAACTCCCGGAGGCACTGACCCGGCTGGGCAGCCGGCGCACGGTCGGCAAGGTGGTCCTCGTCGTAGCGCAGGTGTAGGAAGCACGGCATGGCCGAAAACAAGACCACGCAGACCGCAAGCAGTCCACGACGCTCTCCATCGGGGACGGCTTCGACGCCTACGCCGGACTGCTGAGCCGGCTCGGCGCCTAGAGCACCGGGCCGGGCAGGTTTCGATGGCGCGGCGCTCGCCGTAACCACACCCGGCGGCTGCCGTCGGGGTGTACCAGGACGCGCGCCAGCTCCCAGCCGCCGATTTCGGCCTGCATGCTCAGGAGTGTCGTCGTGAGCGATCGATTGGTGTCCCGCGGGATTCGCACCGGTGCGTACTCCCAGTCGGAGCCCACCGGTGCCGCGAAATTCATGTCGCGGATTCTGCCCTGTTACGGCGCAATAGTCTGTAGTTCGCCGGTAGTTCGACTGGAAACCCAGACCCGTCCCGAGGCCGGGTCGACCGCCACGGTGTTCGGCTGACGCACGGTAGGGAACCGCGCCACCTCCTCGGCCGCCGCACCGGACAGGTCGAATCCCACGAGCTCGTTGCGTCCGGTCAACGTCACCCACAGCACGTCCGCGCGCTCGTCGTAGGCCAACCCGTACGGCGTTCCGTCCACCATGAGACGGGCGGTCTGAGCCAACGGCTGGGTGTCGAAGAACAGCAGGGCATCACCGCGGGTGTCAGCCACGACGAGACCACCGCGCCGGTCGGCGACGATGTGCGTCGGCCCGGCACCGGCCGGCACCCGTTCGAGCGGTTCCTCGGCCAGTACGTCGTACGTCGTGAGGGTGAAGGCACCGACGTCGATCACTGCCGCCAGGTCGCCGAACGCGGCCACCCCACCGGGTTGGGTGACGTCGAGGAATCGATGCACGACGTCGGCACCGTCCAGCACCGACAACGTCCCGCCCCGCTCGTCGGCGACCAGGATTCGCCCGGAGTCGGTCTGCGCCGCATCATGCGGGTAGTCGCCGACGTCGGTCGCGGTCACGGCTCCGTCGGGCAGGCTGACCTGCAGGAACGCGTCGGAGTCCTCAGCCGGCACGAGCACCGGCCCGCCCGGCCCGCCCATCTGCAGATGCCGGGCGTGACCGGGCAGCGCGACGGTGCGGAGCACCTCGCCGCTCCCGCCCTGGATCAGCAGCAGCCGGTTCGGCTCGCGCACCGCGACGGCCAGGATGTCGGTCCGCTCGTCGTAGGCCATCCCTTCCGGCTGCACGTCGAGGGTCATCACGACGCCGGCCGGGTCGACGGTCAGGGCCGGCGAGGTGCCCGGTTCCGCGGCACCCAGCGGCGCCGGACCCGGCTCGGCCGCGCACCCCGAGAGCAGCACGACGAGCGCCGCCAGGACGACCCTTCCTCTCACGACTCGACTTCCTGCTCGAGTAGCCGGCGCAGCCGGGTCCGCCGAGGTCGGGCGCCGACGTCCCGCACGGCCCGGGCCACGACCGAGCCCGCCGCGTGCACGATCGACAAGTGCCGCTGCGCACGGGTCAGGGCGGTGTAGACCAAGGGCCGGCTGAGCATCCCGCTGGCCTCCGGCGGGAGGACGGCGACGACGCCCGGCCACTCCGAGCCTTGCGCCCGGTGCACGGTGATCGCCCAGCCGTGCTTCAGGTCGGCCAGCGCTTTGCCGCTGACCTTCACCGGGCCGGAAGCGAACTCGATGGTCACCGCGCCCTCGCCGGCGCTCGTAACCACGCCGACCTCGCCGTTGGCGAATCCCACCGGCTCCAGGTCGAGATGGTTCGCCGTCGCCACGACGCGATCTCCGGGATCGAAACCGGACACGGTGCCGTCACCCGGGTTCAGGACCGTCTTGAGCGCCCGGTTGAGCTCGATGGTGCCGGCCGGACCCCGGTGCACCGGGGTGACGACCTGTACCTCGGCGGCCGAGATGCCCAGGGCACGGGGAATCGAGTCCGTCACCAGCTGGACGGTCCGATGCGCTGCCTGCGCCGACCCGACCGCCGTGACCACGACGACTTCCCGGTCGGCGGAGTCGACCGGGGGCAGTTCGCCGCCGCGTACGGCGGTAGCCAGTCGGGCGATGGCTCCACCCTCCGCCTGCCGGTACAGCGTCGTCAGTTCGGTGATCGGGATCCGGCCCGATGCCAGCATGTCGCTGAGCACCTGTCCGGCTCCGATCGACGGCAGCTGCGCGGGGTCGCCGACCAGCAGGACGTGTGCACCATCGGAGCACGCCTCGAGCAGCGCTGCGGCCAGCTCGGTGTCGAGCATCGACACCTCGTCGACGACGATGACGTCCTCGTCCAGTGGCCAGCCCTCGCCGCGCGCGAAGTCGCCGGTGGTGCCTTGCGCGCCGAGCATGCGGTGCACGGTCATCGCCGGGGCGTCGGTCAGCTCCTCCAGCCGCTTCGCGGCGCGGCCGGTCGGCGCGGCCAGCGTGACGCTGCGTCCGCGGGCCTCGACCAGGGACACGACCGCAGCCACCGTGCGGCTCTTTCCCGTCCCCGGCCCGCCTGTCAGGATGCACAACCCGTGCTCCAGGACGTTCTCCACCGCGGTCAGCTGCCGGGCGTCCAGACCCTTGCCCACCGCGGCTGCCGCGGCCCGGTCGGCGAGCGGTTCGGCCGTGGCGAGCAGTCGCGCGCAGGACTCGGCAACGGAAGCCTCCGCCACCCCGTAGCGCGCCAGCGCGAGCAGGGTGGATCCCTCGTCCTGGTCGTACTCCAGGACCGCCCCGGACTCCACCGCAGCCGCCGTCGCCACCACCGGATCGGGAACGTGTTCGGCGAGCAGCGCCGCGTGCACCAGGTCGACGGGCATCACCGTGTGGCCGTCGCGCGCCGACCGGGCCAGCGTGTGCGACACCAGCGCCCGGCCGCGGCGCGGATCCTCCCGCCGCACCCCAGGCAGGATGGCCAGCGCGAGCCGGTCGGCATCAGCGATGCGTACGTCTGGCAACGCGAGCAGCCGCCACGGGTCCTCGCGCAGGGTGCCTGCGGCGCCGTCGCCGTACAACTCGGTCACCCGTCCGGCCAGCCGCGGCTCGAGGTTGGCGCCGACGAGCAGGGTCACGACGTCGTACGTCGGGGCTGCCCCGATCCAGGCCGAGACCAGCCGCTCGGCCCGCTGGGTCGTGACGCGGGGAAGGTTCGCCAGAGCGGTGGCGGTGACGGCGTCCGGCCCGTCGATGCCCGCCTCGGTGAGGGCCGCGGCCAGCGTCCGGCCGAGTCCCGGCCAAAGCCCGGCGTCACAGAACGCGCGGAACGCCGGGTCAGCCACAGGCACCGACCCTACTGACGTGCCGGTTCGGCCCATTGCATCGTTCGATCCGGACGTATGGGCAGCCAAGTGCGACACGACGGCAGGTGGCCGGCCGTCGGGACGCGGGCCGGACTACTTGACGGTGAATCCGGCATCGACCGGGAGTGCCACCCCGGTGACGTAGCGGGCCTCGTCGGAGACCAGCCGGGCGATCGCGTTGCTCACGTCGATGGCCTCGATCAGCTCGACGTCTAGGAGGTTGCCCAGATCGGCGCTCGGCGGTGTGTCGGCGAAGAATTCCGCTACGGCGTCATTGATGACCATCGGGGTGTTCGCACCGGTGGGGTGGACCGAATTGACCCGGATGCGGTGCGGGGCAAGCCAATGCGCCCAGGCACGGGTCAGGCCACCAGCGGGCGCAGCGACCCGTCGTGAGCCGGAGTTCGGCCGCCGCAGCCGGTCGTACTGCGTCCTCGATCCGGAGCGTCTCGCCCTGCACCTCGACGGTCACCACCGGCGCCGACCCGTTGACGTCTACCATCGCGATCGCGGCGGCACGACCCTGCACCGGTACGTCCCCGAGCGCGGTACGGATTGCCTGGGACAGGTCACCGGTGGCCATCAACGCCGCGACCGTCGGCCCGATCAGTGAGAATCCGGCCAGCCCGAACATCTCGCTGTTTTCACCCCAGTCGGCTCCGTGGTCACCCAGGAGCCGGCGGTAGTGAGCAAGCGCCTCGATCACGTCGGCAGGCAGATTCAGCGTTTCGGTCGCGTCGCAGCACACGTGTCCTGGGCCTCCGTAGTGGATGTCTACGTGCTGAGACCGGGCTGCTCCTCGGAACTCATCGATCTGAAGCTAACCGCGACGGCGCTCGGGGTAGCTCATCGCAGGCATGGACACGTCGTCGAGTGCCGTCCTGATCTCCTCGGGCAGCGTCAGCTCCTCGGCGGCGAGCGAGCCTTGCAGCTGCCCCACAGTGCGGGCGCCGACGATCGGAGCCGTGACCCCAGGGCGGTCCCGGACCCAGGACAGGGCGACGGCAAGCGGCGACGTACCGAGTCCCTCCGCAGCCGTGGCCACCGCCTCCACCACGCGCGCGGAGTCCTCGCCGAGCAGGTCGTCGACGAAGCCCTTGAAGAACGGGGAGGCGCCGCGCGAGTCCGACGGCGTGGCGTGTCGGTACTTGCCGGTCAGGACGCCGCGCCCCAGCGGCGACCACGGGAACACGCCGAGTCCCAGCGCCTCGCAGGCAGGCAGCACCTCACGTTCGACACCGCGCTCCAGCAGGCTGTACTCCATCTGGGTCGACACCAGCGGCGCACGACCCGGCCAGGCCCGCTGCCAGGTGGCTGCCTGCGCGGTCTGCCAACCCGAGAAGTTCGACAGTCCGACGTATCGGACCCGCCCCGAGGTGACGGCGGTGTCCAGCGCCGCGAGGGTCTCCTCGAGCGGGGTGTCGGCGTCCCACGAGTGCAGCTGCCACAGGTCGACGTGGTCGAGGCCGAGCCGGCGCAGCGAAGCGTCCAGCGCGGCCAGCAGGTGACCGCGGGAGGAACCCCGCGCCATCGCCGTACTCCCGGTGGCACCGAACGCCTTGGTGGCGATCAGGACGTCGTCTCGGGGTACGACGTCGTGCAGCAGCCGGCCGAGGACGCGTTCGCTGTCTCCGTCGACGTACACGTCCGCGGTGTCGATCAGCGTTCCGCCGGCGTCGACGAAGGCGGTCAGCTGCGCGGCGGCGTCGTCCTCGTCGGTGTCCCGACCCCACGTCATCGTGCCCAGCGCGAGCCGGGACACCACCAGACCGCTGCGGCCGACCGTGCGCTGCTCCATGCCCACGAAACCTACCGCCCGACCGAGGATCCGTTACCCGCCGTTAGGGTGGCGCGCGGACGACACCGCCCAGCGAAGTCAGGAGCGCAGGAATGAAGCTGGGCCTGAACCTGGGCTACTGGGGTGCCGGCAACGACGCCCGCAACCTGGCGCTGGCGCAGGAGGCCGACCGGCTCGGCTTCTCGGTGGTCTGGGCGGCCGAGGCGTACGGCTCGGACTGCGTGAGCGTGCTCGCCTGGGTCGGCGCGCTGACCGAGCGGATCGACCTCGGTGCCGCCGTCATGCAGATCCCGGCCCGCACCCCGGCGATGACCGCCATGACCGCCGCCACCCTCGATACCCTCTCCGGCGGCCGGTTCCGGCTCGGGCTGGGTGTGTCCGGTCCGCAGGTCAGTGAGGGCTGGCACGGCGTCCGCTTCGACAAGCCGCTGGCTCGAACGCGGGAGTACGTCGACATCGTGCGATCGGCGCTACGCCGTGAACGGGTGCGCTACGACGGCAAGCACTACCAGCTCCCGCTGCCGGACGGCCCCGGCAAGGCGCTCGCGCTGACCGTGCACCCGGTCCGCCCCGAGATCCCGCTGTACCTGGCCGCGGTGGGACCGAAGAACCTGGAACTCACCGGGGAGATCGCCGACGGGTGGCTGGCCATCTTTTACTCAGCGGAGCATTCCGGGGAGTCACTCGCCGCCCTCCGCGCGGGTCAGGAACGAGCAGGGCGCACCGGGGCTGTGATGGACATCGCGGCCACCATGCCGATCGTCGTCGGCGACGATGTCACGGTTGCGGCGGAGCCGGTGCGCAACTACTGCGCGCTGTACGTCGGTGGTATGGGTAGCCGCAGCCAGAACTTCTACAACGCTCTTGCCGTCCGGATGGGCTTCGAGCAGGCGGCCGCGGAGATCCAGAACCGTTTCCTGTCGCGGGACTACGCCGGCGCCGCCGCCGCCGTACCGCAGGAGTTCGTGGACGCGATCTCGCTGCTCGGACCGGTCGAGCGGATCGCCGACCGGATGCAGGCGTTGGCCGACTCCGGCGTCACGACGATCTCGCTGGCGCCGCACGCCGACACGGCGGAGGACGGCATCGCGACGATGCACGCCGCCGTGGCAGCGCTGGAGCGAGCCGGGCTCGCAGAATGAGCGAAGGGGGCACGTGAGTATCTGGGAAGCCATCATCCTGGGCATCGTCGAGGGCCTCACCGAGTTCCTGCCGGTCTCGAGCACCGGACATCTCACGCTGACCGAGGGTCTGCTCGGGTTGCCGGTCGACGACCGCTCGATCACCGCGTTCACGGCCGTCATCCAGATCGGGGCGATCCTCGCCGTACTCCTGTACTTCCGGACCGACATCGTCCGCATCGTCGTGGCCTGGTGCCGGGGGCTGGTCAACCGGGAGGCTCGCACATTCGACTACCGCTTCGGGTGGTACACCATCGCCGGGTCGCTGCCCATCGGGATCGTCGGGTTCCTCGGGCAGGACGTGATCGCTGGACCGCTGCGCAGCCTGTGGGTGGTCGCGATCGCGCTGATCGTGTGGAGCGCGGTGATGGTGTGGGGCGAACGGGATGCGACCCAGGCACGCGGAGAGAACCAGACGACATTGCGGGACGTGTTGATCATCGGCGCCGTCCAGTGCGCCGCGCTGGTCCCCGGGGTATCCCGGTCGGGCGCGACGATCAGCGCCGGACTGCTGCTGGGGCTGGACCGGGTGACGGCGACCCGGTTGTCCTTCTTCCTGGCCATCCCGGCCCTGACGGCGGCCGGGCTGTACGAGCTGCCGCAGGCACTGGACGGGGGCGTCGGCCTCGTCCCCACCGCGGTGGCGACGGTTGTCTCGTTCGTCGTGGCGTATGCGTCCATCGCCTGGCTGCTGAAGTTCGTCGCCGGCCACAAGATCACCGCGTTCGTCCCGTACCGCCTCGTGGTCGGGGTCCTCGTCGTGGTGCTCCTCGCTACCGGCGTACTGCAGGCCACATGAGCACCGCCGACGCACTTCCCGCCGCGGAGGCGGCATGACCACGGTTGTACTGCTACGCCATGGCCGGACCGCCGCGAATGCCGGGGGGATCCTGGCCGGCTGGACACCCGGGATCGGACTGGACGAGGCCGGGCAGGCGCAGGTGGCGGCGCTGGCCGAGCGGATCCGGGCCTTGCCGCTGGCCGCGGTCGTCAGCAGCCCGCTGCAACGCTGCCAGGAGACGGCCGCGGCGGTGCTGGCCGGCCGCGACGCCCTGACCATGCAGGTCGACGACCGGTTCGGCGAGTGCCGGTACGGCGACTGGACCGGCCGGACGCTCAAGGAGCTGGCGAAGGAACCCATGTGGAAGGTCGTGCAGCAGCACCCCTCCGCCGCGGTGTTCCCGGGTGCCGAAGGCGAGGGTCTGGCCGACACGCAGCGCCGGGCCGTCGCCGCGGTCCGCGACTGGAACGCGCGGCTGGGTGCAGACGCCGTCTGGCTGGCCTGCAGCCACGGCGACGTGATCAAGGCGATCCTCGCCGACGCCCTGGGCCTGCACCTGGACCAGTTCCAGCGGATCGTCGTCGATCCGGCATCGATCAGCGTCGTGACGTACACAGACACCCGGCCGTTCGTCGTACGCATCAACGACACCGGCGGAGCGGTGGACGTGCTGATCCCGCCGAAACGCCGGGGGCGGCGGACCCGCTCCTCCGACGCCGTCGTCGGTGGCGGTACCGGCACTCCCGCGTAGGGTCGAAACATGGGGTTCTCAAAGGAGGAACGATGACCCGGCAGGTGCACCTCTTCGACCGGCCGGACCGGTTCGTGACGGGGACCGTCGGGCAACCCGGCGAGCGCACGTTCTTTCTGCAGGCTTCGCACGGTGGTCGCACCGTGAGCGTGAGCCTGGAGAAGGCGCAGGTCACCGTCCTGGCCGATCGGATGGACGAACTGCTCACCGAGGTGGCCCAGCGCAGCCAGGGCGAGGACGAGCAGGCCGCCGCGAGATCACGTGAGCCGGCCGTCCGCGCGGTGCTGGCGGCACTCAGCGGCAACCCGGACGACGTCGCGGCCGTGGACGACGTCGACCCCCTGACCGCACCCGTCGAGGAGGAGTTCCGGGTGGGCGCCATGGGTCTGGCCTGGGATTCCGACGGCGACGCCGTGGTCGTCGAGGCGGTGGCCGGGGGTGAGGAGCCCGTCGACGAGGACGCGATCCTCTCCGACACCGACGACGGACCGGACGCCCTCCGGGTGCGGATCAGCCCCGTCGCGGCCCGCGCCTTCATCGCGCGCGCCCGTCGGGTGATCGCAGCCGGGCGGCCGGCCTGCCCGCTCTGCGCACTTCCACTCGACCCGAGCGGGCACGTCTGCCCGCGCCAGAACGGCTACCGGCGCTGACCGAGGCCATTGCCCCGGACCCCGCCCCGGACCCCGACGAGGTCCAGCCGGAGGACACCGACGGGGGCGACATCGTGGG
>JACCXW010000469.1 GCA_013696785.1 Geodermatophilaceae bacterium
CGCCGCTCGAGCGACGCGGCGTCGAGCGCCGTGACTGCCGCCGCGGCGCTGCTCTGGCAGACGCCGATGACGACCACGTCGCATTGCCCGGCCAGCTGGTCGAGCAGCGATGCCGGACACGCCTCCCAATCGTTCGGCTTGGCGACTCGCAGCACCGCGGTCAGGAAGTGCCGCTGCTCCAGTCTGGCGACCAGCAGGTCGAGGAAGCGCGAGCTGCCCTCGGCCCCGGTGTCCAGAACGCCGAGGATCCGGTCGTCGAGCTCCGCCGGACGAGGCGCCAGCGGGGTCGGCTCAGTCAAAGGTCCACCCTCCGTCCACATTGATCACCTGGCCGGTGACGAAGTCGGAGTCGGCCGAGCTGAGGAATTCGATCGGCCCACACAGGTCGGCGGGCACCAATGTCTGCGGCACGCACTGTTCGGCGGCGATTCGTTCGCGCAGCGCGTTGGCCGCCTGGGGTTCGTGGACCACCTTCTTGGTGGCCACCGGTACGTAGCCGGGGGCGATGGCGTTCACCCTGATGCCGTGCGGGCCGAGTTCTCTGGCCAGCGCCCGGGTCAGACCGACGACACCTGCCTTGGCCGCGATGTACGGCGCCAGCCCTACCGGCCAGCCCTTGGACACCATGGTCGAGCTGATGTTCACGATCTTCCCGTACCCGTCGGCGCGCATCCGTGGCACGACGGCATTGGCGCACAGCCACGCTCCGCTGAGATTGACCGCGAGGACGCGATCCCATTCCGTCCTGCTGAAACTCCTCGCCGGGGCCGAGGGCAGCAACGCCCCACCCGCGTTGTTGATGAGGACGAGCGGTCCCGACCACGATGCGATCACCTGCTGCAGCGTTGTCGTCACGGCCGCCTCGTCGGAGACGTCGCAGCGGTGGGCTACGACACGGTGGGCGCCGTACCGGCGGCCGAGGTCGGCGGCGGCTGCGGCTGCCGCGTCGTGGTCGACGTCTACCACCGCAACCCTGGCACCGGCCTGGAGCAGCCTCCCGGCGTACTCCAAGCCCAGCCCTTGGGCGCCACCGGTGACGATGGCCACGCGACCCTCGAGTCGACTCACGCGGTGCCCGCCAGCCGGGTGCGGATCTGCCCCATCGCCAGCTCGGCCCGCTGGTCGAGCTGACTGGGCGTCAGCGATCCCAGCGGGTGGTCGATGACGGTGAACGGGTAGTCCGGGACGCCGGCTGCCGTCGCTGAGATCCGGGCCGTGGTCAGGAACTCCGCCGTCACGATCACCACGGTCGGCACCCCGCGCCGCTCGACGGCGATGCCGTCCTGGACCGAGCAGGAGCAGCACCCCGCGCAGTCCCCCACTCCCGTCACCACGAGGTCGGACCCCTGCACCAGCTCCGCCAGCAGCTGCACCGGAGCCAGCCGGCCGATGCTGGGCTTGCGCAGGGTGGCGTACAGCTGCGCCCCGTTCGCAATGAACCGCTCGGCCAGCAGGGACAGGAACCGGTCGCTGTTAGGCTTGCCGTTGTCGAGCATGCCGAAGCTCACGCCGCGCAGGTCCGCCGGCGGTCGCAGCAGTTCGGCGCTGCTCGGCGGGGCCCCGGTCCCGGTCGGGTCGAGCACCGTCACCTGAATCGTCATGACGCCTCCTCACCTGGCGGGCGGGCCGGCTCGACCACACACCGACCCGACTCCTCGTCGTCGAGCGCCTCGGTCACCGCAACGGACTCGTGGCCGCCGACCCACGACGGCACGACCGCGGAGTAGCCGTAGAGATGTCCGCCGGCGACGAGAACGAGAATGTCGTCGGCCGCGGGCACTACGGTCCGGTACGTCGTCTCCTCGTCGACCTGCGGCTGCCCCGGCAGGCGTCCTGCTCTGCGCAGGTCGCCCAGGCTGCGGCGGGCGAGCTGAAACAGGCTCTGCCGGACATCGGACCGGGACATCCCTGCCCTCGCCATGGCCGCGGCGTGCAGCGGGCCGAGTACGACGACGACCCCGCCGCCGGTGAAGTGTGAGGGCAGCATCGCATCGGCGATCGTCGCCAGGATCGGCTCGGGGGCCTCCGCCCAGTCGTTGCGGGCGAAGACGGGCGCCTCGCCGGCAAAGGCGGTCACCGCGCTGCCGGCCGCCGCCACACCGCGGTCGGCGTGCACCGGCGCCCACGGGTTGCGGATCTGGCTCTCCGCGATGCAATAGCTGAACTTTCCGGGGTGACCGAATGTCGACTTGTCGATCAGGCCGGGCAGCCCGCCGCAGACGTTCTGGAGCAGCAGCCGCACCGCTCTCCCGATGGTGGCGTTGGCGTGATGGCCCGGCCCGAAGACACTGAATCCGGAGTTGAGCCCCACCTTCGTCACCACCGGTCCGCTGACGATCAAGAGCGGCGCGGTGGCGCCGCTCACCGTCGTGCTGTGCAGGTTGAACGGTGTCCGGGTCAGCGCCCGCACCGAGGCCACCAGCAGGGACATGTAC
>JACCXW010000045.1 GCA_013696785.1 Geodermatophilaceae bacterium
CGCCGCCGACACAGCCGGCCTGCCGGCGGACGAGCCATTCCGCGAAGCACTGCGCTCGCACGTCGAGTTCGGCTCACGGGTCGCCGTGCAGAACTCGCACGCACAGACCGACGACCAACTGCACCCGCTGCGCGAGGTGCCGAAATGGCAATGGCCGGACCAGCGCTCCTGACTCCTCGCCGCGTGCTGGTCGGCGCGCTTCACCCGGAGACGAGCAGAGCTAACCCGCCGGAGACTGGGCGGCCAGGAAGCCGCGGACGAAGTCCTCGACAGATGTGGGTGCCACGCCGTACACAGCCGCGAGTTCGGTCATGTCGATAGGTGAGTCGTACGTGTCCTGGAAGGCGAGCAGGGGACTCATCGCGGCGGGTAGGCCGGGCACCGGCTCCCCGGCGGCCACGGTCTGAACCGGTACGGGTCGGCCGAGCTGACGCTCGAACGTGGCCGCGATGTCCCGATACGACACCGCCTCCGGACCGCCGATGATCAGCGTCTGTCCCTCGGCCTCACGCCGCTCGATCGCGGCCACCGCATAGGCCGCCACATCCTCTGCGGCGACGAGGGAATGCTGCCGATTCCCGCCACCAACCACTGTGACGGGATCACCCGCCATCGCCGGTGCTCCGACAACCATCGGGATCCATACGTCCATGAAGAGGTTGGGCGCCAGCACGGTCCACGCCATGCCGCTGGTGCGAAGGAGCGCCTCGGACTCCCCTTTGGCTCGCATGAAGGGGACCGGACTGCCGGCGTCGGCGCCCAGCAGTGAGGTGAACACGAAGTGCCGCACGCCCGCACCGGCTGCCGCTTCGATCAGGTTTCGGTTCCCGTCGCGGTCCACCGATTCAACCGTGTCCGCGCCGCCGCGGAGAATCGAGTTCGCGGTGGTGACGACGGCGTCGACGCCAGCGACCGCCGCGTCGAGCGACGGACGATCCTTGAGATCGCCGGTCACAGCTTGTGCACCAGCCGCCGACAGCTCGGCCGCGGGGGACCCGGCTCGGGTCAGGATCCGGACCGGCTTGCTCTGCTGGAGCAGTCGGCGGGTGATCTTGGCGCCGAGTAGGCCGGTGGCGCCTACGACAAGGATCATGAGAACCTCCGCTCGCCCTGATCCTGTGACTATGGAGGAAATCGGCAGCCCGGTCCATCATCAGGAACGATGGATGCATGTCGCCCTCGATCACCGTCCTGACTGGCGCCGGCATCTCCACCGAGAGCGGAATCCCCGACTTCCGCGGCCCCAACGGCGTGTGGACCAAGGATCCGGCCGCGCAGCAGATGTTCACGCTTCAGAACTACGTCGCCGATCCTGAGCTGCGCCGCCGCTCGTGGCAGAACCGGCGGGCACACGCCGCTTGGACCGCCGAGCCGAACGCCGGGCACCTCGCCCTCGCCGACTTAGAGCTCGCGGGCCGGCTGCGCGCGCTGATCACCCAGAACATCGACGGGTTGCACCAGCGGGCCGGATCGCAGGAGGTCATCGAGCTGCACGGGACCCTCTACGGCGTGGAGTGCCTGGGGTGTGGTGACCGCACCGAGATGTCGGACGCGCTGGCCCGGGTCGAGGCGGGGGAACAAGACCCGCCATGCCTGCTCTGTGGCGGCATCCTGAAGTCGGCGACAATCTCCTTCGGGCAGAACCTCGACACCGCCGTACTGCGGCGTGCCCAGTCCGCGGCCCTGGATTGCGTGACGTTCTTCGCGATCGGTACGTCGCTGACCGTCCAGCCAGCGGCCGGACTGGCGCGGCTGGCGGCTCGCAACGGCGCGCGGCTGGTGATCGTCAACGCCGAGCCGACGCCGTACGACGACCTTGCCGAGCGCGTCATCCGGGAGCCGATCGGGCAGGTGCTACCTGCCCTGCTTGCGGGGTAAACGAGACCGGGGCTTGACTACGGTGAAGCCGGCAGAACCGAGCCCTTACGAGGAGCGTCGATGCGTATCCCGTTCAGCACTGGTGATTTCCTGCACCGCGCGGCCGCCGTGTATCCCGACCGGATCGGGATCGTCGACGAGCCGAACCAGCCTGCCAAGTCGCTGGACTCGGTGACGTACGGAGAGGCGGCGCGGCGCGCCACGGCTCTGCAGGCAGGACTCGACGAACTCGGTATCGGCGAGGGCGAGCGGGTGGCGATCGTCAGCCACAACGCCGCACGCGTGTGGGAGCTGCTGCACGCGGTGCCGTCCTCTGGACGCGTCCTGGTGCCGATCAACTTCCGGCTCCGCCCGGACGAGGTCAAGTTCATCGTCGGGCACTGCGGCGCCCGGGTCCTGCTCGTCGACCCGGAACTGGACGAGTCGCTGGCCGACGTCACCGCCGAGCACCGATTCGTGGCCGGAACGGAGTCCGACGACGCGCTGCTGCGCTTCGACGTCGAGCCCCGCCCGTGGTCCGAACCGGACGAGGACGCCACCGCGACGATCAACTACACCAGCGGTACGACAGCCAGCCCCAAGGGCGTGCAGTCCACCCACCGCAACATCTGGGTGAACGCGGTCACGTTCGCCATGCACACGGCGGTCACCGACCGAGACGTCTACATGCACACGCTGCCGATGTTCCACTGCAATGGCTGGGGGATGCCGTTCGGGACGACGGGCCTCGGCGTCACGCAAGTGGTCATCCGAAAGATCGACGGAGCCGAGATCCTGCGGCGGGTCGACGAGCACGGCGTCACGTTGATGTGCGGCGCGCCCACGGTGTGGAGCATGGTCCTCGACGCAGCGCAGTCCTGGGAGGGTGAGATCCCCGGCAAGGGCACTGTGCGCATCGTCGTGGCGGGTGCCGCACCGCCGAGCCGGACCATCGCCCGGATCGAGACCGAACTCGGCTGGGAGTTCATCCAGATTTACGGGCTCACCGAGACCGCCCCGCTGCTCACCGTCAACCGCGGCCGGGCCGAGTGGGACGACCTCGAGCCCGACGAGCGCGCCTCGAAGCTCTCCAGGGCGGGCACCGGGGCGCTCGGCATGACGATGAAGACCTCCGACACCGGCGAGATCCTGGTCCGGTCGAACGTCGTGATGCACGGCTACTGGGAGAACCCGCAAGCCACCGAAGAGGCGCTGGAGGGCGGCTGGTTCCACACCGGCGACGGCGGCACCATCGAAGACGGGTACCTGACAATCTCCGACCGTAAGAAGGACGTCATCATCACCGGCGGTGAGAACGTGTCCTCCATCGAGGTCGAGGACGTCATATTCGGCCATCCCGCGGTGGCCGAGGTGGCCGTCATCGGCGTACCGGACGAGCGGTGGGGCGAGACGATCAAGGCGCTCGTGGTCCTCGCCGACGGGCAAAGTGCCGACGAGAAGGACATCATCGCCCACTGCAAGGCGAAGCTGGCCGGTTACAAGGCGCCGACGTCGGTGGAGTTCCGCGACGAACTGAGCCGCACTGCCACCGGGAAACTGCAGAAGTTCAAGCTGCGGGCACCGTACTGGGAGGGGAAAGACCGGCAGGTCAACTGAGCCGATAGCACATCCTCGGTCGATCAGCGGGTGGCGACACGCTCCGCCGGCAAGAAATCCACGCCCAAGCCTGGCGTGCTGGGGTCAGTGGTGACAGTGTGATCACTGCGTTACACGAGGTTGCTGTGACGCAGCGTGATCCTGCCGGGATGTGGACGCTGTCGGGGAAGGACAGCGAGCCACCAGCCGGGTCGATGCGGACGTCCGTCGTGTGCGACGGCGCCCGGCTGGAGGTATGTGCGTGCTCAGATTTGGCCGGCCGAGGCCGGGACTGCCCCATGTCGTTGCGACGGAGAGGTCTCCGGCGCTTGCCGTCCTGTCTTTGCTGACCGCGGCGTTCGTGTCCGTGCCGCTGCTGTCCGGGCCGGTCACGGCGATCGCCGCACCGCCTCCGAACCCGACCGACACCGAGGTCTCGCAGGCCCAGGCGGCAGAAGATGCCGCCGCAGCCGAGGTGGGCCGCCTCGCCGCGATGGTGACGCAGGCGCAGAGCGACCTGGCCGCCCTGCACACCGCGGCGGAGATCGCCATCGAGGCGCATCACCAGGCCGACGAAGAGCTCGCCGCAGCTACCACGCTGGCCGTTGAAACCGAAGCGGCCGCGGCACAGGCGGCAGCGGAAGTGGGTGTGGCCGAGCAGGACATCGCCGCCTTCGCCCGCGGCAGCTACATCCAGGGCAGCACCCTGGACAGCGCGTTCGTCCTGCTCAGCTCCGACGGACCTGCCCAGCTCATCGAGCGGGCCGGCCTGCTCGAAGCCGTGTCAGCAAGTCATGTCGACGTTCTGTCGCAGGTGCGGCTGGCCAAGGTGGCGCAGGCGAACGCAGACTCCGCCGCCCGGCAGGCGGTGCTGGACCGTGAGGCCGCGGAGGCCGCAGCGGCCGCCGCGATGGCCACGGCCACGGCGGAGGCGGACCGGGCCAGCGAGCAGGCAGCCGCGCTCGAGGCGCAGCAGGCCAACTATCAGGTCCAGCTGGAACAGGCCCAGGTCGCGCTGCTCGGTGTCGAAGGCGCCCGCTCGGCCTATGAGCAGTGGGCGGCCGAGGAGGCTGCCCGTCAGGCCGAGGAGGAGCGCCGGGCCGAGG
>JACCXW010000050.1 GCA_013696785.1 Geodermatophilaceae bacterium
GGATGAAGTACAGCACCACGAATGTCTTCAATGCTGCGACCGCGCCCTCCCACAGCCCGTTGGCCAGCATCCATGCGCGGACGGCCGAGCTGGCGCGTACCTCCAGCCACGCCGCGCGAAGGGCTGCCCTCGTGGACGCAGCTCGCCGCTCGTCGCGGACCCGGTGCCGAAGGCCGACCAGCAGTCCCGCCGTCACCACGAGGAGTGCGGCGACGGCGACCAGGAACGGCAGTGCCGGCCCGATCGCGAACAGGAGGCCGCCGCCGGACAACGCGAGCAGGAGTCCGGCCGACCGGAACACGCCCTGCACTCCTTGGGAGCGGCCACGGGCGGAGAGCGGGACGAGGTCCGGGTACAGCGCGTAGTAGGGCGTGTAGTAGACGAAATATCCGACGAAGAACACGGTCAGCGCGAGGGCGATCGGCAGCAGCGAGTCGCCGACGGGCATCACGACAAGCGCCGGGATCATGAGCGCGGAGCCGGCCAGGATGAAGGGCAGCCGGCGGCCGAGCCGGCTCCTTGTCGCCTCCGACCAGCTGCCGATCAGGAGCGGGATGAACAGCGCCAGCAGACCCTCGCTCCCGATGAGCAGGCCGGTCACGGCCGGTCCGGACAGGTCGTTGAGCAGCAACGGAAGGTACGTTCCGACCACCGTGTAGGCGACGGCGAGGCCGAAGGCGGGGAAGCCGAGGAGACCGAGTAGCCGCCGCTGCGGCCACGTCAGCCGCCGGTCGGTCACCGGAGGCACGCTACCTCCCGCGTCGCCCAGGGCTGATCTAATCTCCGCCATGGCGCGTCGGGTCAGGATCGGGATCGACACCGGCGGCACGTTCACCGACATCGTCGCCATCGACGAGCGGACCGGTGAGCTCGTGACGACCAAAACGCCGTCGACACCTGAGGATCCCGCCGACGGGTTCATGACCGGCGTCGGCCGGGTGCTCGACTTGCTGAGCGTCGACGGATCCGCCGTCAGCTCGGTGGCACACGGCACGACCGTGGCGACGAACCAGCTACTGGAGGACAAGCTCGGGCGGCTCGGGTTCATCACGACCGAGGGCTATGAGTTCCTGCTGGAGATCGCCCGGCAGTCCGTCCCCGACGGCTACGGCAACTCCTACTTCTGGGTCAAGCCGGACCGCATCGTCCCGGTCGACCGCGTGCGTACCGTCGGCGGCCGGCTGGACTTTTGCGGGAACGAGGTGCGGCCTTTCGACACCGAGCAGGCGGCTGAGGTCGCCCGCTGGTTCCGCGCGCACGACATCACGACGATCGGGGTCTGCTTCCTGCACTCCTACGCCGACCCGTCGCACGAGCAGGCCATGCGCGCCGCTCTGGCCGCGGAACATCCCGACGCGGTCGTGTCGCTGTCCTCCGACGTGCTCCGCGAGTACCGCGAGTACGAGCGGGCAATCACGACGCTCGTCGATGCCGCAGTCAAGCCGAAGGTTGCGGCGTACGTCGCCGGTCTCGCACGGCGGCTGCACGAGTTCGCACCCGGCGTGCCCTTCTCGATCATGCGGTCCAACGGCGGGGTGCTGTCCGCGGCGGAGGTCGTGCACCAGCCGATCACCACGGTGCTGTCCGGCCCGGCCGCCGGTGCGCTCGGCGCCGGCCTCATCGCGCAGCGGGCCGGCTACGAGCGGGTGCTGACCCTGGACGGGGGCGGCACGTCGACAGACGTGTCGGTCGTGCTCGGCGGCGAGCCGACGCTCACCACCGAGGGCAGCATCGGCCGCTACCCGTCGAAGATCCCGATGATCGACGTCGTGACGGTGGGGGCCGGCGGCGGCTCCATCGCCTGGATCTCTCCGGAGGGCACGCTCAAGGTCGGCCCGCGATCTGCGGGCGCGGTTCCCGGACCGATGTGCTACCCCGAGGGCGGGGCCGAGCCGACCGTCACCGATGCCCACGTGATTCTCGGCCGGATACCGCCGCACCTGCTTGGTGGAGAGATCCCGCTGTCCGTCGACGCCGCGCGGTCCGGGCTGTCGAGGCTCGCCGCCGAACTGGGCATGACGGTGGAGGCCGGCGCGAGCGGCATCCTGGAGATCTCGGCCTGGAACCAGGCCAACGCCCTGCGCCAGATCACCGTCAAACGTGGCCTGGATGTCCGGGACTTCACGATGGTGACGTTCGGCGGGTCGGGTTCGCTGCTCGCCTGCCGGCTGATCGACATCCTCAACCTGCCTGCGGTACTGGTTCCACTCGACCCCGGCACGACGTCGGCGTACGGGCTGCTCACTGTCGACGCGCGCTGTGACTATGTGCAGACGGCCGTGAGCCGGCATCGCGACCTGTCACTCGCCGACGTCTCCTCGGCCTACGCCGAACTGCGGGATCGGGCGGCTGCAGCGCTGGGCCGGGAGGGTTTCCCGGCTGGCGATCAACGGTTCCTGCGTACGGCGGACCTGCGCTACTTCGGGCAGGCTTTCGAGGTGCGTGTGCCGGTGGCCGACGGCGACCTCGATCAGAGCGCGGCCGATGTCGTCGCGAGCGCCTTCCATGACGCGCACCGGGCGCTGTACGGGTACGACTTCGCCGGTGACGATCAGCAGCAGGTCGAGTGGGTCAACCTGCGGGTCACCGGCGTCGGCCCGATCCGCCGGCCGACGCCGCGGTCAGTGCCCGGCGGCGACGGGGCGCCGGTCGCGGCGCAGACCGGGGAGCGAGGGGTGTGGTTCGACGTAGCGTCCGCACCGGCCCACATCTACGACCGGGCCCTGCTGCGCGCGGGAGACGTCGTGGCCGGGCCGGCGGTGATCGAGGAGTTCGGCTCCACGATCCCCGTACATCCCGGATTCACGGCCACCGTCGACAGGCACGGGAACATCGTCCTGGCCGGCAGTTCGGAGTCCTGACGCCGCCGGGGGCGCTCCGTTACCGAAGGATGTCAGTCGAGTATCAGGCGGCGTACCGCCTCCTCCTTCCTCCGCAAGCCGAGGCCGCACGCAAACAGTGCGGTTCCGTACTGCGGGAGGAACTCCAATGTGGACCCTGAACTTCTGGAAGCAAGCGATCGAACGGGCGATCAAGACCTTCGCCCAGACCCTGATCGCGCTGCTCGGGGCGGGCACCACCGACCTGCTCGATGTCGACTTCGGCAACTCCCTGGCGGTATCGGGGCTGGCGGCGCTGCTGTCGGCGCTTACCTCGATCGCCTCGGCCGGGGCGGGCCCACAGAAGGGAACGGCGAGCCTCGTCGCGATCGTCCCCGCGGGCCAGCCGGGTCACATCGCCTGAGACCCGACGCGTCCTGCGCTGGCTAGGATCGTCGCGGCTGAGGCGAGCTGCGCCTGCCGGCCGGGGGTGAGATGACGGTCGACCCGATCCTGCTGGAGATCGTCCAGGGCAGTCTGGCCTCGGTCGAGCGTGAGGTCGAAACCGCGATCGCGCGGACGTCGCGCTCGCCGATGATCCGCGACGCGCACGACTTCCGGGCCGGGATCCACGATCGGCGACTGCGCAAGCTCACCGGCCGGTCGTACTCGGCGCTCGTCCATCCGATCGCGCGGGACTTCCCGCTGGACACGATGCGCCCGGGCGACATCTTCTTCCACAACGACGTCTACACCTCAGAGGGCGGCATCGGGCACCTGCCGGACTTGTGCGTGACCGTCCCCGTCTTTCACGAAGAAGACGTCGTCGCGTTCGTGCAGGCGTTCGGGCATCACGACGACATCGGGGGAGCGGTGCCGGGATCGATGCCATCGCACGCACGCAGCGTCTTCGAAGAGGGCCTGATGGTGCCGCCGATCAAACTGTGGGACGCCGGCGTACGAAACGAGGCAGCGCTGCGGATCATGACCCGGAACTCGCGGATGCCCGACTCGCTGGCCGCGGACCTCGACGCGGAGTGCTCGGCCTGTCTGATGGGTTCGCGACGGCTCGGCGAGCTGTTCGCGCGCTACGGTCGCGCACCGATCGAGGAGTGCTTCGACGCCCTGCTCGCGAACACCACAGAGACGTTCCGCCGGGAGATCCTGGTGAAGATCCCCGACGGCAGCTGGGTGTGGGAGGACTACGCCGAGCATGACGGCGTGGACCCGCCGCGGCTGCACACACAGCGGATCACGCTGACCAAGACACCGGACCGGATCCTGCTGGATTTCACCGGTACGTCGGAGCAGGCGAAAGGACCGATCAACCACTGCGGCGACTACGCCGACGGCAACTTCCTTAAGAAGTGGCTGGCGCCCATCCTGCGCAACCTCGCTGACACGCCCGAGCGGATGGCCGAACTCGACGTCAACGAGGGCGTCGTACCGCTGATCGAGATGCGCTTCCCACCGCCGGGAACCCTGCTTACTCCGATCTTTCCGGCACCGACGAATGCCAGGACATTCGTCATCCTGCGGCTGCTCGGCGTACTTGCCGGCGTACTGGCCAAGGCGGTCGACGGCCGGATGCCAGCGGATCAGGAGACGATCCGCTACACCGGCGTGTACGGCGAAGATGCCGACGGCGAGCAGTACCTGATGCGTGAGGTGCTCGGCGGCGGCAGCGGCGGGCGGTACTACGCCGACGGCGAGGACACGATCCACGTCGTACCGGAATCGCGGAACCTGCCGACGGAGTTCACCGAGTCCCGGTTCCCGTTCCTGGTCGAGCGGCTCGGGCTGGCTGTCGACTCCGGCGGGCCGGGTGAGTTCCGCGGTGGGCTCGGCTACGACAAGCACATCCGGATGCTCAAGGACGCGTCGTTCATGTCGATCGCGGACCGCTCGATCCTGGCCTGCTGGGGTGTCCGCGGCGGCCGGGCCGGGCAACCGTTCAGCGTCGTCGTCGATCCGGGCGGGCCTGGCGAACGTGAGGTGGACGCACTCGCCGACGGGGAGCCGGTGCGGGTTGGCGAGGTGATCCGCATCCGGACGACCGGCGGCGGCGGCTGGGGCGACCCGCTGCAGCGGCCGGTCGAAAAGGTGCTCCGCGACGTTCTGTGGGGGAAGGTCTCCGCGGCCGGGGCGCGCGAGGGCTACGGCGTCGTCGTGACAGGCGGGACGTCCGGCATGGACGGCACGGGCCACACGGTCGACATCGGGGCCACGCGGTCGCTGCGCGCGCAACTGCGGGCGGCCCGGCCGGCCGAGCAACCCTTCTTCGACAGGGGCCCGGGGTATGCGCGGCTGTCCGGCGGCGCGCCGTACCCCGACGTCGACCTACTCTGACCCCCGCAAACTCGCGTGAGATCAGGGCGACCAGCGGACGGGCAAGTGCTTCACCCCGCGCTGGAAGCTCGACCGCAGCAAAGTGGGTTCTGCCGCGGCACTCAGCCATGTTGTACGGGACAGCACCACATGGAAAAGGGTGTACATCTGCGCCCGGGCCAGTTGCGCGCCGAGGCAGAAGTGCGGGCCGTGACCGAACACCAGGTGGTCGTTCGGCGTGCGCTCGATGTCGAAGCGGTCCGGGTCGGTGAAGACGTCCTCGTCGCGGTTCGCCGCCGCGAACGACACGACGACCTTGTCGCCGGCTCGGATGTCCACACCGGACAGTGCGGTGTCGGACGTCGCCGTACGCCGGAACACCATCACCGGTGTCCACCAGCGCAGCATCTCCTCGACCGCTCCCGCCATCAGGCCGGGATCCGCGCGTAGCGCCCGCTGCGCGTCCGGATGAGCGAGCAGCGCCACCATCCCGCCGGGCAGGCCGTTGCGCAGCGTCTCGTTGCCGGCCACGGCGAAGAGCCAGAACAGGTTCTCGAACTCCTCGATCGACAACTGCCCGCCGTCGTCGTCGAGTTGTACGAGCAGGGTGGACATCACGTCGGAGCCCGGGCGGCGCCGCTTCGCCTCGGCGAGCAGATGCGCGTACGCATAGAGGTCGGCCATCCCGGCCCGGCTGCGCGGGTCGGGCATCCGGCCGTCGGCGTCCGGCATCGGACGTACGGCGAGCGCCTCGCGGGCGATCGGCGTACCAGTAGCCGGGTCGAAGTCGGCGCTGCCCGCGTAGTCGGGATCCTGGAAGCCGATCACCCGGTTCGACCAGTCGAAGAGCAGCATCCGGTCCTGCTCCGGCATCCCCAATGTGTCGGCGAGCGCGAGCAGTGGCAGATCGGCGGCGACCTCCGTCGCGAAGTCGCAGACGGCAGGGCCGGCGAGCATCCGGTCGATGCTGCGTCGGGCGTGCCCGCCGAGCTGATCTTCCAGCCCCGCGACGGCCCGGGGTGAAAAGGCGCGGGCCAGCATCCGGCGCAGCCGGGAATGCTCCGGCGGATCCATGTTCAGCATCATCCGGCGCACGTAGTCGAGATCCCGGGCGGTAGCAGGGTCCCGAACCTGGGTCGCCCCAAGTGCGGAGGAGAACAACGCGGGCTGCCGGAGCACCCGGTTGACATCGGAGTGCCGCAGCACCAGCCAGTAGCCGGGCCCGGCAGACTGGCCCGGACCCTCGGGCTCGGCGACTCGGACGACGCCGTACTCCCGGCGCAGGCGCGCCAGCAGGTCGAACGGGACCCCGCGCTCGAACGTCCGCGGATCACCCAGCTGTTCGGCCGCGGCGACAGGTGTGCGACTCACCCGGCCATCGTCCCGCACCCGACTTTGCCCACCGGGTGGCCCCGTAACCGGACAATTGGGCGCCGGCCGCGGCCACCGGATGTGCAAAGTCGCCCGACGGACGGCGCATACGATGCCGGGCATGCCTGGACCGCTCGATGACATCGTCGTCATCGACCTGACCCGTGCGCTGGCCGGCCCACACGCAGCGATGATGCTCGGCGACCTCGGCGCCCGGGTGATCAAGGTGGAGAGCCCGGTGGCCGGCGACGACAGCCGCACCTGGGGTCCGCCGTTCCTCGGACCGGCCGACGACCCGGTGTCGACGTACTTCCTGTCCTGCAACCGCAACAAGGAGTCCGTCACCGCCGACCTCAAGGCCCCTGCGGGCAAGGAACTGCTGACCCGGCTCATCGAGCGAGCCGACGTGTTGCTCGAGAATTTTCGGCCGGGAGTCCTCGACCGGCTGGGATTCCCCGTCGACCGGCTGCACGAGATCAACGCGCGGCTCGTGGTGCTGTCCATCACCGGCTTCGGCCACGACGGGCCTGAGGGCGGCCGGGCCGGCTACGACCAGATCGCGCAGGGCGAGGCCGGGCTGATGAGCCTGACCGGCGCCGGTCCCGACGAGCCGACCCGGGTCGGCGTGCCGATCTCCGACCTGCTCGCCGGGATGTACGGGGCGTACGGCGTGGTCGCGGCGCTGCATGAGCGCGACCGCACCGGCCGCGGGCGGGTGGTCCGCACGAGCTTGCTCGCCGCATCGGTCGGCGCGCATGCCTTCCAGGGCACCCGGTACACGGTGGCGGGTGAGGTCGGCCGCGCCCAGGGCAATCATCACCCGTCGATCAGTCCGTACGGCTCGTTCCGCTGCGCCGACGGGCTCGTGCAGATCGCGGTGGGCAGCGAGGTGCTGTGGCGGGCGTTCGCCCCGCTCGTGGGCATCGATCCCGCCGCCGCGCAATTCGCGACAAATCAGCTCCGCGTGCAGAACCGCGCGGATCTGACGGCTCTCATCGAGTCTGCCTTCTCGTCCGCCGACGCTGCCGAGTGGTTGCCGCGGCTGGCTGCCGCCGGTGTACCGGCCGGTGCGGTACGCAGCCTCGATCAGGTGTACGACTGGGATCAGACGCGATCGCAAGGTCTGCTCATCGAAGTGGACCATCCTGTGCTCGGACGAATCCAGCTGCCGGGCCCCCCGCTGCGGATCGAGGGGTACGAACCAGAACACAAGACACCGCCGACACTCGGCCAGCACAATGACACCGTCCGCGACTGGCTCGATCGTGCGGAGAGCTGACGAGCCTCAGCCGCAGCAACCGCCTCCGCAGCATCCGCCCGCCGGTGCTGCCCGACGTCCCGGGGATGGACCACCGGTCGCTGCACCGGCGAGTGCCACGGCGGACCACACCCGCGTCACGTCGGCATGACCGTACGGGCAGTCCGGCGAGGTCTCCTGCTCGGTCACCGAGCGGCGTACCTCGAAGACGTGATCGCAGGTCCGGCAGCGGTAGTCATAGGAGGCCACGGGACGCAGTCTAGATCGCGTTACAGTCGCCCCCGGCATGGACGAATCCAGGAAGCACGACCGCATCCTCATCGCGCTCGGTGGGAACGCGATGATCGGCCCCGACGGGGACGCCTCCGTCACCGCGCAGCAGGCTGCCGTCGCCCGTGCCGTCACCGGCGTCGCCGAGCTGGTGGCAGCCGGTCACGAGGTCGTCCTGACCCACGGCAACGGGCCCCAGGTCGGCAATCTGCTCACGAAGAACGAGCTCTCCGCGCACGAGGTCCCGCCGGTCCCGCTGGACTGGTGCGTCGCCCAGACACAGGCGACGATCGGCTTCACCATCCAGAACGCGCTGGATCGGGCGCTTCGTCGCGTCGGGTCGAACCGGCGTACGGCGACCGTCGTGACGCGCACGGTCGTCGATCCCGACGATCCAGGCTTCACGAAACCCAGCAAGCCGATCGGCCGGCACGTGCCGCGGGAGCGAGCCGACCAGCTGATCGCGCTCGGGCAGACCTGGCAGGACCGGGGGCCGAAGGGGTGGCGCCGAGTCGTCGCGTCACCCCAACCGCTCGACGTTCTCGACGCGGGCACCGTCAGCACCCTGCTCGGCGCCGGCTTCGTGGTGGTGGCCGCCGGCGGCGGAGGGATCCCGGTGGTGCCGGACGGTGACGGCTGGCGTGGCGTGGAGGCGGTCATCGACAAGGATCTGACTGCGGCAGTATTCGGCCGTGCGCTCGGGGCGGACGTCCTCGTCATCGCCACCGACGTCGATCACGTCATGCTCCACTTCGGGGCAGCCGACCAGGAGGCGATCGAAGCCACGACCCCGGCGCGGCTGCGCGTGCTCGCGGCGGAGTTCTCCGCCGGCAGCATGGGGCCGAAGGTCGAAGCGGCGGCGCGGTTCGTCGACGCCGGCGGCCGGCGAGCCGTCATCACGTCCCTCGACCACATCCCAGCCGCCGCGGCGGGGACGTTCGGAACAGTCGTGACTGGTCAAGCCTGAGGAGACGTCAGTGCCCGAGCCCATCGAAGTCCGCAAGATCCCCCTGCACAGCGTCAGTGACGCCTCTGAACTCGCGACGCTGATCGACGACGGCGTACTCGACGCCGACCGGGTGGTCGCGGTGATCGGAAAGACCGAGGGCAACGGCGGCGTGAATGACTACACCCGGATCATCGCCGACCGGGCCTTCCGCGAGGTGCTGGTCGCCAAGGGCAGCCGCTCCGCCGAGGACGTCAAACAGGTCCCCATTGTCTGGTCGGGTGGCACCGACGGGATCATCTCCCCGCACGCGACCGTCTTCGCCACCCTCCCCGCCGAAGAGGCGGTGCAGACCGACGAGCCACGGTTGTCAGTCGGTTTCGCGATGAGCGAGCAGATCAGGCCGGAGGAGATCGGGCGCACCCCGATGATCGAGAAGGTCGCGGCAGGGGTGCGTACGGCGATGGAACGCGCCGGCATCACCGATCCGGCCGACGTGCACTACGTGCAGACCAAGACGCCGCTGCTGACCATCGACACCATCCGCGACGCCAAATCACGCGGCGAGCAGGTGTGGACGGAGAACACCCACGAGTCGATGGACCTGTCCAACGCGACGACGGCCCTGGGCGTCGCGGTAGCGCTCGGTGAGGTCGAGGCACCGACGGACGAGCAGGTCATGCACGACCTGTCGCTGTTCTCCTCGGTTGCCTCCTGCTCCTCCGGCGTCGAGTTGGATCGGGCGCAGATCGTCGTCGTCGGCAACGTCCGCGGTGTCGGCGGTCGGTACCGCATCGGGCACGACGTGATGCGCGACGCGCTGGATCAGGACGGGATCTGGGCGGCGATCCGTGACGCCGGGCTCGAGCTGCCCGAGCGGCCGCACCACAGCGACCTGCAGGGTCGCCTTGTCAACGTCTTCCTCAAATGCGAGGCCGACCCCTCCGGGTCCGTCCGTGACCGCCGCAACGCGATGCTGGACGACTCCGACGTGCACTGGCACCGCCAGATCAAGGCCTGCGTGGGAGGCGTGACCGCTGCGGTCACCGGGGACCCGGCCGTCTTCGTGTCCGTCGCCGCAGTGCACCAAGGACCGTCAGGTGGCGGCCCGGTCGCCGCGATCGTGGACATGGGGGAGACAATCCAGGTGTGACCGTGACCGCGTACCCCCGCCGTACCAGGCAGGCCTGCGTTGCGATGGCGATCCTCCTGGTGGCCGGGTTCGCCGTGATCGGAGCGTTGCTCAAGCGGTCGACGGCCGGTACGGCGTTCCAGACGAGCGACCAGTTCGCCATGCTCGGGCTCGGGATCGTCATCGCCCTGGGTGTGCTCTCCTTCGCCCGCCCCCGCGTGCACGCCGACGCCGAGCGCATCCAGGTCCGCAACATCGTCGTGTCTCACGACCTGCGCTGGCAGGTGGTCAAGGCGATCCGCTTCGAGGACGGCGCGTCCTGGGCGTCACTTGAGTTGGAGGACGACGAGACGGTGGCGATCCTCGCCATCCAGGCGGTGGACAAGCAGCGAGCGGTGCGGGCGGTCCTCGGGCTGCGGGCGCTGCTCGAGGCGAGCCGGAGCCCGCGCGCAGCCGACCACCCCTGACTGCTCGGCCGCCCCTGACTCTCGGCCGCCCCCGACTCTCGGCCGAAGGGGGCGGCGCGGAATGCTCGGCTGCGTGACGGCGTTCTGTCATCGGCAGGGCAGCACCGGACCTCGGTGGTAGCATCTGCACGCGACCGGTCTGACGCGATCACCCGAGAACGCCAGGCATGCAAGAGGAGCTTGCTCCCACCCGCCGCCCTCGGGCGAGCCGGGTCCGGTCCCACCGCACATCCTCACCGATGTGCACGACGACCCGTCCCGGGTCGGCGAGGGATCGGTCGAGCGAGCCCCGTGAGCGCTGCTCACGGGGCTCTTCTCGTGAGAGCACCTACCTCCGGCGTGGGCACCCGAGCCCCGGACGCAGCTGACACGTCACAGCAATCAGGGAGGCCCCATCAGCGCTGAGCCCCGCATCAACGACCGGATCCGCGTACCCGAGGTCCGCCTCGTCGGACCAGAAGGTGAGCAGGTCGGCATCGTTTCCATCGGAGAGGCACTGCGGCTCGCGCAGGACTCCGACCTCGATCTGGTCGAGGTGGCGCCCATGGCGCGTCCGCCCGTCTGCAAGCTCATGGACTACGGCAAGTTCAAGTACGAGAGCGCTCAGAAGGCGCGTGAGTCCCGTCGCAACCAGACGCTCACCGTCATCAAGGAAATGAAGCTCCGCCCGAAGATCGATCCGCACGACTACGAGACCAAGAAGGGTCACGTCGTGCGATTCCTCAAGGCGGGGGACAAGGTCAAGGTCACGATCATGTTCCGCGGCCGGGAGCAGTCCCGTCCGGAGCTGGGTTTCCGGCTCCTGCAGCGACTGGCCGAAGACGTCTCCGAGCTCGGGTTCGTCGAGTCCTCGCCCAAGCAGGACGGCCGCAACATGGTCATGGTGATGGCGCCACACAAGAGCCCCACCAAGCTCACCAGGGTTCCCGCGGTCGGCCAGGAGGCCTGACACCCGTACGGATCCACCGAGCGCCCGCACCGATACCGAGACAGGACAGTCACTGATGCCCAAATTCAAGCCGCACAAGGGAATGGCCAAGCGGGTGCGCGTCACGGGCACCGGCAAGTTGGTGCACGAGAAGACGAACAACCAGCACAAGTTCGAGTACAAGTCCTCGGGTCGCAAGCGTCGGCTGCACGGTACGGAGGAGTTCTCGCCCGCAGAGACCAGCCGGATCAAGAAGCTGCTCGGTCGCTAGTCCGCTAGTCACCGGTTCCAACACAGACAGGAAGGTGCACCAGTGGCACGCGTCAAACGGGCAGTCAATGCCCACAAGAAGCGGCGCACGACGCTCGAGGCAGCCAGCGGCTACCGCGGCCAGCGCTCGCGTCTGTACCGCAAGGCCAAGGAGCAGTTGCTGCACTCGGCGACGTACTCCTATCGCGACCGCAAGAAGCGCAAGGGCGACTTCCGCAAGTTGTGGATCACCCGGATCAACGCTGCCGCCCGGCTGAACGGCATCACCTACAACCGCTTCATGCAGGGGCTGCGGCTGGCCGGCATCGAGGTGGACCGCAAGGTGCTCGCCGACCTTGCCGTCACAGACGCCCCCGCCTTCGCCGTGCTCGTCGAGGCAGCGCAGGCCGCACTGCCCGCGGCTGACGGCGCGCAGGAACAGGGCGCCGCCTGACCTCCGGCACACACCCGCGACCCGGGGACGACACGGTGCTCACACCGCGCTCGCCCCGGGTCGTTGCGGCTCGGCGGCTGACCACGAGAGCCGAGCGGACAGCGAGCGGACAGTTCCTCGCCGAGGGATCTCAGGCCGTCCGCGAGGCGGTGGCAGCCGGCGTCGTCGCCGAGCTGTTCTGTACACCGCCCGCCGCCGAGCGCTACGGCGATCTCGTGGCGCGCTGGCCGGGCCGGCCTCGAATCGTCAGCGAGCGAGCTGCGGCTGGGCTGTCCGAGACGGTGCACCCGCAGGGGATCGTCGCGGTGTGCCGGGCGGTGCACCTTCCCCTCGAGGCTGCCCTGACCGCCGGCTCGACGCTGGCGGTGCTGCTCGCCGAGATCAACGACCCTGGCAACGCCGGAACGGTCCTGCGCACCGCGGATGCGGCCGGGGCGCGGGCGGTGCTGTTCGGTGCCGGCAGCGTCGACCCGTACAACGGCAAGTGCGTGCGAGCCTCGGCCGGGAGCCTGTTCCATCTCGGCCTGGTCCGTGACGCCGTACCGGCCGATGCCGTCGATGCGGCCAGGGCGGCCGGGCTGCGGGTACTCGCCGCCGACGGGGACGGCGAACGGGACCTCGACGAGGAGGTGGACTCGGGAGGGCTGGCGGCAGCCACCATGTGGGTGTTCGGCAACGAGGCCCG
>JACCXW010000065.1 GCA_013696785.1 Geodermatophilaceae bacterium
GCGGTGGCCGCCGCGACGGCCCGGCCGACGATCCGGTACGACGTCCGGTAGTCCAGCTGGTGTGCCAGGGAGATGTCCTCGGCCAGATCCGCGGCCCCGATGAAGTTCGCCCGCGCTCCGGCTTCGAGGACATCGGCGTTGACCCGCAGGCTGCGTACGACGGCGGTTCCCAGCCGCACGAGCCGGCCGGCCAGTACGAGTGCCCCGGCTACCTCGCCGTACGTGTAGAGCCAGTTGTCCGTTCGTGCCGATGGGGTCCGGGCGGTCGTGACGAGCCCGGCGAGGCGTCCTGACAGCGTGCCGGCGCCGCCACGGATGACGGCGAGGGCATAGGGATTGCGCTTCTGTGGCATCAACACGCTGGCGCGGCACATCGCCGCGTCGAGCTCGACGTAGTCGAAGGCAGGGCTGGCGAAGATCTCCAGGTCCTCAGCGAGCTGATCCACCGTGAGAACCGCCTGTACGCCGGCGAACACCGCGTCGATCGGCGCGTCCACGGACCACATCGCGTCGCGGGTGTTGGCGCCGTACTGCGCGAACCCGAGCAGTTCGGCCACGCGCCGTCGATCCAGCGGGATCCTGCTGCCGCCGGCGCCGCCGGACCCACCGGGGCAGATGTCGGCAGTCGCGTGCGCCGCCTCGATCCGATCGAGGTGCCGCAACGCCTGTTCCCCGAACTGCCCCAGGTAGTGCCCGAACGTCGAGGGCTGTGCAGGCTGCAGGTACGTGCTGTCGGGCCAGATCGCTCCCGCGTGTTCTTCGGTCCTGGCCGCGAGTGTCATGGCCATATCCGAGACGTCGGCGTGCAGGTCGAGGAGCAGGCTGCGTAAAGCCATCCGAAACGCGATCCGACCGGCCTCCCGCCGGGTCCGCCCCAGGTGCAACCATCCCGTCACCGGGCCGAGCGAGCGCTCCAGCTCACGCTCGCGAGAGTTGTACGCGTCGCCGTACACCGGGTCGTACGGGAAGTCGGCCGGGTCGCTGTCGAGGAGTTCGAGCAGCCGTAGCAGCAGCGGCCGGACGACAGCGGGGTCGACCGCACCGACCTCGGCCAGCGAGACCTGGTGGGCCAGATCGGCCAGGCCCAGCCCACGATGCAGCAACGGCGCATCCGCGGTTTCCAGCCGATAGCCGGCATCGACGAGTTCCGGCGCCGGCCCGTCGGTGATCCGGCCGTGCGTCCCGAGGTAGCCCTCGGGCGCCGTCACCGGGATGCTCCTGCAGATCGTGGCGCCGCCGAGAACAGGGTCGGAGCGCCACCGCTGACGAGGAAGATGACCGGACCGGCCAGCTGTTCCGAGCGACACGCGTCGATCAGGGCCGCCATGGCCTTGGCCCCGAAGACCGGATCGAGGAACACGCACTCGGTCCGGGCGACCAGGGCCGCTGCCCGATCACCTTCCGGAGAGGCGGCGCCGTACTCCGGTCCGATCCAGCCGCCGCGGATATCGACCGTGGGGTCTTCCACGGGCATCCCGATCAGTTCGCTCGCGGCAGTGGCGAGGTGGGCCACCTGCGCCGTGATCTCCGCTACCGGCCGGCTCACCGTGACCCCCACGACGTCGTACGACGTGCGCAGCAGCACCGCCGCGGCGACCAGACCGGCGCAGGTGCCGCCCGATCCGGCGGCCAGCCACAGGGTGGTCGGCGCGTCCGGGATCGCCGCCAGTTGGACCGCCAGCTCGAGGCTTGCCCGCACGTACCCGAGCGCACCGACCGGGGTCGCGCCGCCGCGTGGGACGACGTACGGCCGCCGCCCCAGTCCGCGCAGTTGCGTTGCAAGCTCTTGCATACCACCGTCCACAGAGGACCGCTCGGGATCTCCGGTGAAGCGGATGCTGGTGCCGATCCCGCGGTGCAGCAACAGATTCCCGCGGTCCGGGACGGGATCGCCGTAGCAGACCACGAACGGTTCCAGCCCGCAGCGGGCTGCGGTGAGCGCAGCCAACATGGTCCAGTTCGACTGCGCTCCGGCTCCGGTCACGAGGCAGTCGCAGCCTTGGCTGATCGCGTCGGCGAGCAGATATTCCAGTGTCCGGACCTTGTTGCCACCCAAACCGATGCCGGTCAGATCATCCCGCTTGAACCAGATCGACACCCCCAGCTCCTCGGAGAGGCGGTGGGCCTGATGCAACGGGGTCGGCAGCGTCGCCAGTTCGACCCGGCCGATCCGCTCCAGTGCCGCCGGCAGCTCACTGGTGACGGTCATCCCGCCCGGCCCAGCCCGGCCAGCACCCGGTCGACGAACTCACCGGCGGAACCGAGTGCACCGTGGACGTCCAACAACGACCGGAGTTCCTCGTCGGCGATCACGTCGAGCCGATGGTCGGCGCGCAGCGCGGTGAGGAAGTCCTGTCCGGCGTCGATGCCGGCCATCGACGCCTGGTAGACCACGTCGTGCGCGGTGTGTTTCCCGAGCCGGTCCGACAGCGCCCGCAGCACCGGTTCCGACATCAGGTAACCCTGGTGCGAGTCGAGGTTCTGACGCATCCGTTCGGTGTCGACCTCGAGCCCTTCGAACATACTCACGCCCAGCGCACAGCTCGCGGCGAAAGCCAGGCAGGCCTCGGGAACCAGCAGCCACTCCGTCTTCCAGGCCCGGCCGTCACGTTCGTGCTCGGACACCATGCCTTCCAGGGCGAGCCCGGCCTGCGCTCTGACCACGCGGGACAGCGTGACCAGCTGTTCGGAGTTCTCCGGGTTGCGCTTGTGCGGCATGGTGATCGAGCCGACGGTGCCCGGGCGGAAGGCTTCGCGGACCTCGCCGATCTCCGGGCGCTGCAGCTGGAAGATCTCGTTGCCGACCTTGGCGACCGTCGCGGATGTGGCGGCCAGCAGGCCGACGAACTCAGCGACCCGGTCGCGGGCGGTCAGCCAGCAGATCTCCGGCGCGCCCAACCCGAGCCGGCCGGCGAATGCCGTCAGCAGATCGACAGCCTGTTCGCCCCAGAAGCTCATGGTGCCAAGGGCCCCACCGAGTTGCGCGACTTCCCACCGCGGCCGGCCCTGGGCCAGCCGGTCGAGGTGTCGGTCCAGCTCCGCCGCCCACACCGCGGCCTTGAAACCGAACGTGATCGGCAGCCCGGGTTGCCCATGGGTGCGCCCGCACATCGGCGTGTCCCGGTGTCGCCGGGCCAGATCGGCGGCCAGGTCTCGCATCGCCGTCACGTCGCGGGCCATGATGTCGCCGATCTCACGGAACATCAGCGCGGCCCACGAGTCGGTGAGGTCCTGAACGGTGGCGCCGTAGTAGACCCATTCCCGGGCGTCTTCCGGGAGGCTGCCGCGCAGCGCCCGGATCAGCCCCATCGTGGAGTGTCCACTGGCGCGGGTCTCCGCCGCGACGAGGTCGATGTCGATGCGTTCGACCTGCGCATGTTCCCGGATCACCGCCGCCGCGTCCTCGGGCACGAGGCCGAGGTCGGCCTGCGCCTCAGCAAGCGTGGCCAGGATGTGCAGCCAGCACCGCACCTTGCCCTCGTCGTCGAACAGCGCCCGTGACTCAGCCGTTGACCACAGGTGCCCGAACAGTCGGGAGTCCGCCGGATGCGCGCTCACCTCCGCCCCCCTCTCGCCGGGAGTGTCTCAGGTGGCGGCCGGCGCGAGAGCGGCGGTGGGCGCCGGTACCACGTCGGTCAGCGCAGGTTGCGGCAGGCCGCACATTGCCCGCAGCGCCGCACGTACCTCGTCCAGGTTCGAGCCCCACGGTACGACGGCGGCCCGTTCGGTCACGGCTATCCCGCGCTCCAGCAGGCAGCACTTGGCAAGGACGGGCTCGCCGTCGGCCCGGTCCATCCGGGCGCGGGGGCACAGCTCGACCCGGGCCGGATCCTCGCCGTAGAAGTGCTGGTGGAACTGCCGGGACCGGTCGCACCCGATCAGCAGCCAGTCGGCCTGCGTCCTGGGTCTGGTGTCGAGGAAGCTGACTTCGCCCGGCAGGTCGACACCGCTGCCGCGGCACGGCAGCAGGTAGTGCGCCGCCGGGTGCTCGCCGGCCAGTTCGCGGATGTCCACCGCGTCGAGCACGAGCTCGACAGGCGGCAGGTCCTCGTCGAAGGCCACCACCTGCTCGGCCATCGCGAACAGCTTGGGCGGCAGCGGCGGGATCACCTCGGTCACGTGGATCCGGATCGGCGCCGGCCGCCAGATGAAGTTCACGTGCTCGTAGCGGCCCTGGACGATGTACGCCGACGCATCCGCCGGGCCGTGCGCCAACGCCGTACGTGCCAGGGCGCTGGCGTTGCCTACGTCGGTCTCCGGGTCGTTGATCCAGACGGCCGCTGACGGTCCGGCCAGGACCCGGACCTCCGTAACGGGGGTGAACAACGGTTCACGGTCCGCCGCGTGTACGGCGACCAAGGCCGTCTGCGAACCGTGTCGCAGCGCCAGGAAATCGGTCCTGCGGTATACCTCCCGGCCCAGCAGCAGCGTCCGGATGGCTTCATCGGTGAGCGGGATGTCCACGTCCTGCACGGACAGCCCGCGGTAGGGCCGGGTGACCGTGTTGGGTGCCGGTTCGTGCAGGACGCCGGTCACCAGGGCGATCCGGGCATGGCGGTGTCCGCGCGAAGACCCAGCCGCAGCGTCTCGAGCGGCAGCACGGACGACGGCTCGATGTTGCCCAGGTTCACCTCGTGTCCGAGGGTCTCGATGAACCAGGTCTGCTGTGCCTTGACCGGCGCCTCGAAGATGATCCGTTCCTGCGGTACCACCGCCAAGATGCCGGTGACGATCTCCTCGTGTACCGCCTGATCGGAGCTGTAGAGGCCGACGGTTCCGCTTTCCCGGCCCTCGGCCACGACAAATTGCGCGCCCGCGTCGAGGTCCCTGGTCATCTCCTCGGCCCACTCCTCCGGCGTCGTCGGGTGGTTACCGTCCTTGGATCCGGTCTCGGCGAGTACGACGAAGTCGGCGGACAGCTCCTTGATGAGCCCCAGCTTGCGGTCATCACTCAATGCTTGCAAGCCGTTGGAGACCTCGACGTGGGTGACTCCGATCGACAGCGCCCAGTCCCGGAACGGACCCACCTGGTCTTGTTGGGCGACGATCTCGGTCAGCGTTCCGCCAAGGCACACCGGTACACCGGCGCGGGCGTACGCGACGATCCGGCGCGGCAGCAACGGGTCGACGTAGCCGATTCCCCAACCGACCTTGACGATGTCGATCAGGTGCCCGACTTGCTCGAGCAGCCCCTCCGTCGCTGCCAACGGCAGTCCCTTGTCGAGGACGTGCGTGATGCCGCGGACGCGGGGCTTGGACATGCGGGCGGGCAGATCCAGGAACGTCGGACCTTCCGTCACACTCAGCCTCCCGCCGGGTCTGCCCGACCGTATGCGGCAGCGCACCGGCCTGCCTTGTCCTCCGGGGCCAAGGATCGCCCGAAACCTTGCCCCCAGTGGCCCCCAGTGGCCCCGAGGGCCCGGACGGCCCCGGCACGACGCCGCTGACTAGGAGACAGCGTCGTGCCGGGAGCTTGTCAGCCGCCCAGTTCGGCCCGGACGATGTCCCGGCCCGCGACGAGCGCCTTGAGCTTGGCGGCGCCGATCATCCGCGGCAGGTTCGGCAGACCGCAGTCGGTGGTCAGGCCGAGTCGCTCGGCGGGTACGACCTTCAGGACCTCGCGGATGCGGTCGGCGACTTCGGCCGCGCTTTCGGTGATCGTCGTCTTGACGTCGATGACACCAGCGACGAAGTCCTTCTCCCAGTTGTTGTCGCGCAATGGCGTCAGGTCGTCGACGCCGGTCCGGCCCACCTCGTAGTTCAACGCGTCGATGTTCGCGTCGAGGACGTGCGGGAAGATCGCGTGCGCCCGTTCCGGGGCGGCTGCGTCCTGCGCGCGGCTGGCGAAGTCATACGCGCCGAACTCGGTCTTCGTCTCGTCCGGGAAGTACGCCGGCGTGCCGGAGTAGTTGCCCCAGCAGGTGTGCACCCAGAACTGGCAGTTGACGCCCTCGACCGAGGCGTTGACGGCCTCGATCTCCCAGTCGCCCATGCCGTAGGGCCAGACGAATTCGTCCAGCTGGATGATCTCGCAGCCGTTGTCGGCCAGCTCCTTGAAGTCCTCGTTGAACGCCTTGGCCAGCGCCATCGCCAGCTCCTTGGTGTCCTTGTAGTACAGGTTCTGCGTCGCGGCCGCGATGACGCCGAGGCCGGTGTAGGAGATCTTCACCGGCTTCTTGGTGGCCTTGCGGACGGCCCGCAGGTGGGCCAGGTGGAACGGGTGCTCCCGGTTGATCTCACCGACGCAGGTGGGGGAGTAGAGCGTGGAGTAGATCGGCAGGCCAACCGGCGGCCCGGACAGCCGCCAGCCCGACATCCGCTCGGAGTAGTAGTAGAGGATCGTGCCGTACGGCGAATCCCCGCCGTACACCTTGCCGTCGGCGATCACGTCGAAACCGGCCGCCTCCTGGTCGTGCACGATCGCGCCGACCGCGTCCTCGAACGCCTCCCGGCTGATCGCGTCGAAGATGAACTCGCCCTTGGGGACGGTGGCGAACGCCTGCCCGTCGTACCAGCGTGGGTTCGGGTAGTTGCCCACCATGGTCGTGGGCAGCAGGATGTCCTGATTGCCGATGCGCATGTGCGACTCCCTTGACGGATGGATGGGTGACCCACGCTAGGGCGCCTGTGATTGCCGTCACCTGGGCTCCCAAGGACAGTTCTGCCCGGAGGTCTGCTCACCTCAGGTCGAACTGGTGACGATTCGCCAGTCGACCGGGAGTACGCCGGACGCGGTCGCGAGCACCGGATTGAGGTCCATCTCGGCGATCTCCGGCACGCCGACGAGCAGGTCGCCCACCGCCACGATCAGCGCGCTCAGCGCGGCCACGTCGACCGGCGATGCCCCGCGGACGCCATCGAGAAGCGCCGCACCCCGCAGCGCGCGCAGCATCCGTTCCGCGTGCTCGACGTCGATCGGCGCGACGGCGAACTGCACGTCGCCGAGCACCTCCACAGCAGTGCCACCGAGGCCGACCATCAGCACCGGCCCGAATGCGGGGTCCCGCACCCCGCCGACCACGAACTCCACCCCACTCGCCTGCGGCTGAACCAGTACCCGGGCACCCGGGCGCAACCCCAGCAGCTCCTGCGCCGCCCGCTGGACGGCGGCGGAATCAGGCAGCCCGATCCGTACCCCTGCGACGTCGCTCTTGTGCGACAGGTCGGGGTGCACGACCTTGAGTACGGCGGGGTATCCGCACTGTCGCGCAGCCGCTACCGCATCCTCCGGGCTGGTGCAGACGGTGGCCGCGACGACCTCGATCCCCGCGGCGGCGAGGAACTCCTGCGCCTGGACGGGATCGGACAGGTCGGCGTCCGGAGCCAGCGGCGGTACCGGCCGTGACCGTCGCACCGGCACGTCCCGGCCCAGGACCGCGGCGCACCGCCGGGCGACCCCGGCTGCCGCAGCCGTCCGCTCCGGCCACGGCAGGCACGGGACACCGGCGGCCTGCAGTGCATCGGCCTGCGGCTGACGTAAACGTTCGGTCACCCAGCAGCCGTAGACCGGCACCGCATTGCCGTCCTCGCGTAAGGCCGACACGGTTGCCGCCAGGCCGTCGACCACGTCGGCCGAGCCGCCGCGGGCGAGCAGGATCGGGATGACGATGTCGACCTCCCCGGATCGGGCCAGAACATCGACCAGCGCGGGGTACAACTCGGCGTACCTGGACCAGATCGGTGTCATGTCGACGGGATTGCGCGGGCTGCCGTACGACGGGAGCAGCTCGCGCAGCCGCTCCTGCAGGGCCGGACTCAACTCGGGCACTTCGAGTCCCTCGATGTCGAGCAGGTCGGTCAGCTCGACCCCCAGGCCGCCGGAATTCGTGCCGATTCCGACCCGCCCACCGGGCGGAAGGGGCTGGGCCGACAGTAGTTTCGCCGCGTCGAGCATCGCCAGGCCGGAGGACCCCCGGACGACACCCGCCTGCGCGAGCGCGGCGTCGCGGATCGCGGTGTCGGAGGCCAACGCCGCCGTATGGGAGACGGCGGCGCGCTTGCCTGCGGCGCTGCGCCCGGTCAAGGCCGCGATCACCGGCTTGACCGCGGTCGTGGCGCGGGCCGCTGAGAAGAAGTCCCGCGGGTCACTGATCGACTCCAGCAATAGACAAATCACCAGGGTTGACCGATCCTCGCGCAGGTAGGCGAGAGTCTCGGCATCAGTGATGTCGGCCTTGTTGCCGGCCGCGTACACCTTGGCAAAGGGCATGGCCTCGTCCCGGCCCAGCGCATGAACGGCCATTCCGTACGAGCCCGACTGCGTCACCAGACTGATCCCGCCGTGCTCGTCGCCGGCCGGCGAGCCAGGTGCGATGGAGGCATTCAGCGGCAGGTCACAGTTCTGCACGCCGAAGCAGTTCGGCCCGACCAGGCGAACACCTCCCGAGCGCGCCACTGCCACGACCTGCTCCTGAAGTCGTGCAC
>JACCXW010000172.1 GCA_013696785.1 Geodermatophilaceae bacterium
TGGGCGACGCGCTGAAGTGGGTCGAGCCGGCCGCCCTCGACGACGAGGACGACGACGAGGAGGACGACAACACCGAGGACGAGGACTCCATCGACGACGTCGTGGGCGCAACGGTGCTCCGCGGCGGCGCACTGGTGGGTGTCGAGGAAGGCTCCGAGGACTCGCGGGCGGCCACCGAGTTCTGGGAGTCCGTCGGCATCCTGCCGGTGCGACTGATCTTCCGGGAGGGCAGCGGCCTCACCTTGCGCTGCTACGTCGAGGACACCGCGCGGTTCCTCGGCAGCGAACTGACCGTGGACGTGTTCCGGACCCCAGATGGACTGTCCACCTTCGTCGAGGAGGGCGAGCCGAACGACCTGGCCACGCTCTCGACCTGGGGTGCCGTCGTAGAGGCCGACGCGGACCCCATCGCGGCGGCTGCGGACAGCTACGACTTCGCGCAGGTCAGCGACATGCTGGACGGTACGGCCGACAGCTGGGACCTGGCCCTGCTCGTCCAGGTCGCCGAGGCGGCGCTCGATCTGGCCGAGTACTGCCACTTGACGCGGGTGAGCGACCTGCTCTCCCCGGACACCGAGCTCGGCGCGGCCATCGAAGGCGAAGAGGATGACGCCGATGGGAACGGCGAGCGACCCGAGGCCTCGGATGTCGCCGTACTCGCCGAGCAGTGGAACGAGGTCGTCGCCGAGATCTCCACCTGCCTGCGCTGGCACGACTGAGCCAATCGATTGACCCGAGGCTGATGGCGACGCACCCGTGGTGGACAGCTGCGGTCGTCTACCAGATCTATCCGCGCAGCTTCGCCGACTCCGACGGCGACGGCATCGGTGACGTGCCGGGCGTCCTGACCAAACTGGACTACCTGGCCGATCTCGGCGTCGACGTAATCTGGCTGTCCCCGATCTTCACCTCGCCGCAGGACGACAACGGGTACGACATCAGCGACTACCGGGCCGTGGACCCGGTCTTCGGCAAACTCGCGGATCTCGATCGGCTGATCGAGCAGGCGCACGACCGCGGGATGCGGATCATTCTCGACCTGGTGGTCAACCACACCTCCGACGAGCACCCGTGGTTCATCGAGTCGCGGTCGTCGACCGACAACCCGAAACGCGACTGGTACTGGTGGCGGCCGGCCCGCGACGGGTATGCCGCGGGCAGCCCCGGGGCGGAGCCGACGAACTGGGCATCTGCGTTCTCCGGGCCGGCCTGGGATCTGGACGAGACCACCGGTGAGTACTACCTGCACCTGTTCTCGCGCAAGCAACCGGATCTCAACTGGGAGAACCCGGCGGTGCGCCAGGCTGTCTACTCGATGATGCGCTGGTGGCTGGACCGGGGCGCGGACGGCTTCCGGATGGACGTCATCAACCTCATTTCCAAGGACCCGAGTCTCCCGGACGGGCCGCCCATCGGCGGTGGGCCGCTGGGCGTTGCGTGGGAGGCCGTCGTCTGTGGGCCGCGCATCCACGAGTTCTTGCAGGAGATGCACGCGGAGGTCTTCGCTGGCCGCCCCGCACCCCTGCTCAATGTCGGTGAGATGCCGCTCGCCACGATCCAGGACGCGGTGCTGTTCACCGACCCGGCGCGTCGTGAGCTGGACATGGTGTTCCAGTTCGATCACGTGACGATGGGCCCGACCAAGTGGGACGCGCGGCCGGCGAAGATTGCCGACCTCAAGGCCTCCCTCGGTCGCTGGCAGGAGGGGCTTGCCAAGATCGGCTGGAACAGCCTCTACCTGAGCAATCACGATCAGCCCCGCCCGGTGTCCCATTTCGGCGACGACGGCCGTTATCGCGTGGAGTCCTCGACCGCACTGGCGACGGTGCTGCATCTGCACCGCGGTACGCCCTACGTCTACCAGGGCGACGAGCTGGGGATGACGAACGCGCCGTTCACCAGCATCGACGACTACCGCGACATCGAGACGCTCAACCACTACGCGTACGACGTCGGCGTACGCGGACAGCAGCCTGACCGGGTGCTGGCCGATCTGCGGAAAGTCAGTCGCGACAACGCGCGCACGCCGATGCAGTGGGACTCCTCGCCGCACGCCGGTTTCAGCACAGCGACGCCGTGGATTCCGGTCAATCCCAACCACGTCGAGATCAACGCCGAGACGGCGATGGCCGACACCGGCTCGGTGTGGCACCACTACCGCAGGCTGATCGAACTGCGGCACACCGAGCGCGCGGTGGCACTCGGCGACTTCACGATGCTGCTCCCCGACCATCCACACATCTACGCCTTCACCCGACAGCTGGACGACGTGACGCTGACCGTGGTCGCCAACCTGTCGTCGTCCACCGTGGAGCTTGACCTGGCGGTGGGTGGAGAGCTGCTCCTCGTGACGGGAGGTGTCGGAACCGATTCGACGCATCTCAAACCATGGGAGGCCCGCATCTACCGACGCGCCGTCGGGTGATCCGCCGCCGGGGCCGATGAGTTTGTGATGGCGGGGAAGTCTGTGTCCTCTATAGGGGTTCATCCGGCGCCGTCCCGCGCCTAACCCTCAGTTCCGGTGCTCACGCCGCCGGCCCGGGAGGGCAAAGGGGACTTCGTGTCCTCGGGGCGCTGGATCGTGCCAGCCCTTTCGGCAGGGCATCGAGAGCGTGAGTCGCGGTGGCCTACAGCACACTGTCGAGCTATCCGCAACCTCGTCCTCGCGATCGTGATCGCCGTCGTGCTCGACCGGCTGGACACGACGGGAGCGGACGAGGGGCTGCTGCTCGGACTCGTGCTGTGGGTCGGATTTCCCGTGGTCCTGCTCGCCGGCTCGGTGTTCCACGAGAAGGTCCCACCCATGCTGGCCGCCATCCACGCCGGCGACTGGCTGGTCAAGCTGCTGGCCGTTACCGCCACCCTCGCGGTCTGGCAGTAGTAGCTGGCCCAACAAGGCGACAACGGATGCGTTCACGGCTCGGTGCAGTTGTGAACGCATCCGTTGTGGCCGTGCTGCGCACGCCGATCCTCACGGCCGCGGCGACGTTAGGGAGCCGACGCCGTACTGCCTCGGGTCGGCCGCGGATTGCCGCCACCGCGATGCTCGTGTCGAACAGATACCTCACTTGAGGCTAGGCGCGTCGTCGGGATGCCCGCATCATGCCTTGAGCGACGCGTATCCCGGCTTGATGACGGTGTTGATGAGGTCCAGCCGCTCGTCGAACGGGATGAACGCGGACTTCATAGCGTTAAGCGTCAACCACTGCAGGTCGTCCCAGCCGTAGCCGAACGCCTCGACGAGCGCGGCCATCTCCGACGTCATCGACACGCCGCTCATCAGCCGGTTGTCGGTGTTCACGGTGACGCGGAACGACAGCTGGCGCAGCAGGCCGATCGGGTGCTCGGCGATGGACGGCGCGGCGCCGGTCTGGACGTTGGACGACGGGCACATCTCCAGCGGAATCCGCCGGTCCCGCACGTACTGCGCGAGCCGCCCGAGCCGCACGGTGCCGTCCTCGTCGGTGCTGATGTCGTCGATGATCCGGACCCCGTGCCCGAGCCGGTCCGTGCCGCACCACGCCAGCGCCTCCCAGATGGACGGCAGGCCGAAGCCTTCGCCGGCGTGGATGGTGAAGTGCGCGTTCTCCCGGCGTAGGTATTCGAACGCGTCCAGATGCCGGGTCGGCGGGAAACCCGCCTCGGCGCCGGCGATGTCGAAGCCGACCACGCCGTCGTCGCGGTACTGCACCGCGAGTTCGGCGATCTCGCGGGAGCGGGCGGCATGGCGCATCGCCGTCAGCAGCGTTCCGACGCGGATGTGGTGGCCCATCTCGGCCGCCGTCCGAGCGCCGGTCTCGAAGCCTTCCAGCACCGCTTCGACAACCTCGTCGAGGAGCAGGTCGCCCTCCACATGGAGTTCCGGGGCGAACCTCACCTCGGCGTACACGACGCCGTCGACGGCGAGATCCTCGGCGCACTCGGCCGCCACCCGGACCAACGCGTCCCGGGTCTGCATCACACCGACGGTGTGGACGAACGTGTCGAGATAGCGCTCCAGCGACCCGGAGTACGCGGACTCCCGGAACCACCGCTCCAGCGACACGGCGTCGGGCGCCGGCAACTGGTGCCCGATCTCGGCCGCCAACTCGGTGACCGTGCTGGGACGGACACCTCCGTCGAGATGATCGTGCAAGAGGACTTTCGGGGCCGACCGGATCGTCTCCGGCGTCAGGGGTGTGGGCACGGCCTGAGGCTATCGACCCTCACCGGTACGGCGTCAGCAACTGGTCGACTGGTGCGTAGTCGTCGGTGAGCACGGCGCTGTCCCCGACGAATTCCGTCAGTCCGGTGCCGGCCAGGATCTGCAACGGCGCTTCGCGCTCGTCCAGCCGGGCCTGGATGGCCGTCAGCGGCAATTCCTGATCCGAGGCGACGATCACGTAGTTGCCGCCGACGCTCAGGTCAAGCCCACCCGCGGTCGCCACCACCGCGACGTGGTCGAACTCGCTGAGCACCGTTGCCATCTCCGCCCGGGCGAAGTCCCCCGGCGGGTAGTCGATGACATTCAGCGCATAGACGCCGTCGCTCCGCAGCGTCCGGCGTACCTCTTGCACGGCCTCGCGCGTGGTCAGGTGCCAGGGGACGGACAGACCGCCGAAGGCATCGCCGACCACCAGATCGAACGCGTCGTCCCCCTGCTGGCCGAGGCCGACCCGCCCGTCGACGATTCGCAGGTTCAGATCCGACCCGAGGGGCGGCCGCAGGTCTTGAGCGATCTCGGCGACACCGGGATCGACCTCTAGCACGACATTGCGCCCTCCCGGACGGGTGGCGGCGAGGTACCGCGGGATGGTCAAGCCGCCGCCCCCGATGTGCAGCGTGACGAGCGGCTCCCCGGGCGGCGCGATCACGTCTGCCACCGACGCGATGGCGTTGACGTAGTTGAACTCCAGGTACGTCGGATCCTCAGCGTCGACATAGCTGTGCCGCAGGGTGTCCAGAAGCAGCAGCCGGCCGGTCGGCCGCGCCGGATCGCTGACCACCCGGGCGCAGTGGTAGCTCGTCTCCACATCGCACAACCGCGAGCCGAACACCGTCAGCCCCGCGGTGAGCACACCCACGACGAGGATGGCGGCGGCGGCTCGCCGATCCGAGCCAGCGGTCCGCAGGTACGCCGATACAGCCGCGCCCGCGACCAACAGCACGCCGCCCGTGCCGATGAGAATCAGGCGGCTCGGGATCAACGTCACAAGAACGAAGCCGGTCAGGAAAGTGCCGGCGATCGCGCCGACGGTGCCGATACCGGACAGCCGCCCGACCACCGTTCCCGTGCGCGACAGGCTGGCGAGCTGGAGCTTGACGACCATCGGCGGGACCGCGGACAGGACCGCCGCCGGGAAGAACACGGCTAGCGCCGCGAGGAACAGCACTCCGCCCGCACCGGTACCGGCCAACTCCTGGCCCGCTCGCGCCACCACTGGGGGCACCAGCATCATGAGCGCTCCGCCGGCGAGCAGCAGCAGACCCAGCCGCCGCCGTGGATCGGTCTCGTCCGCGAGCCGACCGCCGGTCCACGCGCCGGCCGCAATCGCCGCCAGTGCGACACCGATGATGGCGCTGCTGGTCTCCAGGGTGATCCCGATGTACGGCGCGATCAGCCGCAGGCCGACGATCTCGAGGACCAGTACGGCGGCGGAGGCAAGGAAGACCAGCGCGCCGGCGAGCCAATCCGGCAGCGGCGTGCCCGATAGCCGCCCCGTGTCCGGCTGCGGCGGGGTATCCGGCTGCGGGGGTGTCACACGATCGCGCGGTCCACGAAGCACCAACGCCAGTCCTCACCGCGCTCGAAGGAGCGCATGACCGGGTGGCTGGATTCGGTGAAGTGCGCCGTCGCGTGCCGGCCGACGGAGGAGTCGCAGCATCCGATGTGCCCGCATGACAGGCACATCCGCAGGTGCACCCACCGCGTCCCGTCCCGGAGGCATTCCTCACATCCCTCGGGTGTGTTCGGCTCGACCTCGCCGAGATCGGCTATGTGCTCACATGCCATGGCTGCTGCTCCCCTACGGCTGATCGGAATGATCGCCTACCGGGCAAGCTTCACATGCAGACTGCCCCGGGAGGTGATCGGCATGGAGAGCGGCCTGCCCTTGCTGGCCCTGCTCATCGGCGCCGTCGCCGTAGCAGCGCTTGCCCGCAGGTACGGGGTCTCCGCGCCGCTGATCCTGGTCGTCGCCGGCCTCGGGGTGTCCTACCTGCCCGGCGTGCCGGACTACACCCTGGACCCGGACGTCGCGCTGCTGCTCTTCTTGCCGCCGCTGTTGTACTCCGCGGCGCTCGAAAGTTCCTACGTCGGCATCCGCGCGAACCTGCGTCCCATCGGGCTGCTGTCCATCGGCGCCGTCCTCTTCACCACGGCTCTCGTCGGATTGACCGTCTACGCACTCCTCCCCGATCTGGGCATGCCGCTGTCCTTCGCGCTGGGCGCGATCGTGGCGCCGCCCGACGCCGTCGCCGCCACGTCGATCGGCCGCCGGGTCGGTCTCCCGCGACGGATGGTCACGATCCTCGCCGGGGAGAGCCTGGTGAACGACGCAACCGCGCTGACGGCGTACCGGGTGGCCGTTGCGGCCGCGCTCGGCGGGACGTTCTCGCTGCTCTCGGGGATCGGTCAATTCCTGTTCGCTGCGGTCGGCGGCGTCGCCATCGGACTGGTCGTCGCCTACCTCGTCACCGGGCTGAATCGCCTGCTCCGCGATCCCCTGGTGGAGAACACCACCGCCCTGCTGACGCCGTTCGTCGCCTACCTGGCGGCGGAAAACGAGTACGTACACACCTCTGGCGTGCTGTCCGTGGTGGTGGCCGGCCTGTTCATCGGGCACCGTGCGCCGAGGCAGTCGTCGTACGCGACCCGCCTGCAGTCACGATCGGTGTGGCGGATGGTCGACTTCCTGTTGGAATCCGTCGTGTTCGCACTGATCGGACTGCAGCTGCGATCGGTGGTCGACGCGCTGGATGCCGGAGATCGCTCACCCGGACGGCTTATCTGGGTGGCGGTGCTCACCACCGTGGTCGTCATCCTCGGTCGCTTCGTGTGGGTGTTCCCGGCCACGTATCTGCCTCGGCGGTTCAGTTCGAAGATCGCGCAGCGAGATCCCAGCCCGACGTGGCAGGTGCCGTTCGTCCTGTCCTGGGCCGGGATGCGCGGTGTGGTGTCTCTTGCCGCTGCCTTCGGTCTGCCGTTGACGCTGGACGACGGCACGCCGCTGCCGGGCCGGGACATCGTCTTGTTCATCACGTTCGTCGTCGTGATCACGACGCTGGTCTTGCAAGGCTTTACGCTGCCGGGTCTGATCCGGCGGCTCGGAATTGTGGCGGCCGAGACCGCCGCCGACAACCTGGCCGAGGCCGGGGCGCAGCAGAGCGCGGCGGATGCCGCCCTGGCCCGGCTAGACGACCTGCTCGCGGTCGCGACCGAGCACGTGCCGGACGACGTCGTGAACAGGTTGCGGGAGCGCGCCGAGCTGCGTGCCCTGCAGGCATGGGAACGGCTGGGCGACAGCGGTCCCGACCGGGTAGAGACGCCGCAGGACGCGTACCGGCGGCTGCGCCGGGAGATGCTGGCAGTCGAACGGAGGATCTTCGTCGAGCTCCGGGACACCGGCCGGATCGACGACGAGGTGCTGCGGCGCGTCCAGGAAGAACTCGACCTGGAAGAGGCCATCCTGGCCCGCGACTAATCGTTCTTAAGATCATGAGGCGGACACTCCGTAACACTCCGACGGATCGCCTCATGATCATGAGCGAAGAGCCGCCCGCAACTCGCCGACCACACCGGCTGGGTCAACCCGCAGCCTGCGTACCGGAAACCGCAGCACCCGCAGTCCGCTCGTGACAACGAGGTTCTGCCGCCGCAGATCTTTCGCCCATTGCGCCGCCCCGAGGTGGTACGCCTGCCCGTCGATCTCGGCAGCGACCCGCTGTCGGCGCCACAACGCGTCCACGAAGAAGTCGCCGGCGCCAGTCCGGACCCTCGCATTGAGTTCGGGCTCGGGGAGGTCGGAGTCGCGAACCAACCTGAGGAATACACCTTCGCCCGCAGATCTCGCGCCGGCGGCCAACTCCTCAAGCGCCATGGTCACCCATCGAGAGCAACGGCGCGGCATCGTCTCCGCCGCCTTTTGTAGGTCGCCGACGGTCGTGAGGCGGCGTTGCACTGAGTCCGACACAACGGCGCGAACGTCATCCAGCCAGCTCGAGGCCAGCCCGACGTCGATCACGGTCCTGGCTATGGGGGTGCAGGGCTGACCGACGCGCAACACCGGTTCAATCCGCTGGTTTGTCTGGTGAACGAGAACCGGTCCGTGGCTGCGCACCCGACGACCGTGCGGGACGAGCACGTCCACTCCGTTCACGGCGATCCGCAGACCGTGCAGGTCGGCGGCAGTCCGATGGCTGAGTACGGCGCCGCTGCCGGCGTACAGCAGGCCGGCGATGCGCCACTGCGCCGGGGACGTCGGTCCGGTCTGGGCAAGGATGACGCCCGGCAGCAGCAGCTGCCACGACCCGTTGTGCAGCCGGCTCCGCACCCTGCAGTCGGTGAACCCGGCAGCGCGCAGCTGCGAGCGGGTGGCCAGTCCGCTCTGATCGTCAAGGACCTTATCGACGCGCTCCATGCAACTCAGCGTGGCTGTCGACGCCGACTCGCACCGGCGCTGTCCACAGCTCGATCCGCCGTCCACAGATCTCGCCATGATCATGAGGCGGGGCGTCGGCGCGTCGCGGAGTGTCTGCCTCATGATCAAGGGATCAGGGCGGCGGGATGATGCCTCGAGCCATGGCTGTCGTGACGGCCGCGGTCCGGTCGTCGACGCCGAGTTTGGCGAAAACGCGCAGCAGATGGGTCTTCACCGTCGCCTCGCTGATGTAGAGCCGGCGGCCGAGCTCGGCGTTCGTGAGCCCGGCGCCGACCAGCTCGATGACCTCCAGCTCGCGCGCGGTCAGGACGTCGGCCGGGGCGGCCCGCATCCGGGTCATCAGCTTCGCCGCGACCGGCGGCGCCAGCACGGTCTCACCGCGGGCGGCGGCGCGAACGGCGTCGGCCATCTGCTGGCGCGGCGTGTCCTTCAGCAGGTAGCCGGTCGCACCGGCCTCGACCGCGCGCAGGATGTCCGAGTCGGTGTCGTACGTCGTCACAACCACTACTCGCGGCCCGCGGCTGCTGGCCACGATCGCCCTGGTGGCAGCGACCCCATCCATCCCAGGCATCCGCAGATCCATCAGGACGACGTCCGGGGCGAGCTGCTCGGCCAGCTGGACGGCCTCCGCACCGGAACCGCCCTCCCCGACCACCTCGATGTCCGGTTCGGCGGCGAGCATGGCGGTCAGACCGGTACGCACGACCGGGTGGTCGTCCACCACGAGAACCCGCACGGTCATTGTCACGCCGGTACCCGAAGTTCGATCGTCGTACCGGCTCCTGGAGTGCTGTCCAGCCGCAGCGAGCCACCGGCTTGCTCGGCTCGAGTTCGCATCCCGGCCAACCCGAATCCCTCTGCCACGCTCGGCTCGAAGCCCGACCCGTCGTCACATACCCGCAGCGTGGTCAAGTCGGCGCCGTAGTCCATGTACACGTCGATCTGCGAGGCGCCGGCATGCTTTCGAACATTGGCAAGGCCTTCCTGGGCCGCCCGCAGCAGTACGACCTCGGTGGCAGAGGACAACCGCCGTGGGTCACCAGTCACGCTCACGGCAGCCCGCACCTGCAACTCCTCGGCACAACGGCTCACCAGTCGGCGGATAGCGTCGACCAGCGACCCGTCGGCAAGACCGGCCGGACTCAGGGCGGCGACCAAGGACCGGGCCTCGGCCAGATTTTCCCGTGCGGTCGAGCGGGCCAGCGCCAGGTGCCGGCGCACCGCCTCGTCATCGGCGCCGATCTCGGCGTCGGCCGCCTCGAGCAGCATGACGATGCTTGTGAAGCCCTGCGCGAGCGTGTCGTGGATGTCCCGCGAGAGTCGCTCGCGTTCGGCCAGTGCTCCACGGTCGTGGTTGACCTCCGCCAGCTCGGCCCTCGTCTCGCGCAACTCCGTGATCCAGTCGGCGCGTTGCCGGCTCTGCCGGATGATGCCGCCGATCCAGGCACCCAGCACCGCGGAGAACAAGGCGGAGAAGCCGAGCCCGATGAACACCCCTGCACCGGCGCCGTGCAGGTACAACGCGATCCCGAAGCCCGTGAAGAGCAGGACGACGGCGCCGACGGCGTAGCGCAGCCGCTCGATCGTGGCGTAGATCTGCGGGATGGCCGCGAACAGAATCACACTCGTCGAGGGCAGGATCGACAGCGTGGCCAGGCACAGCGGGAGCATTCCGGCGACGTAGATGAGGCCGAAAGACCGGCCGTCCTGCCGCCACGACCGCAACCCGGTCGCGAGGTACCACCCGCCCCAGCCGACCAGGACGCCGACCGCGCCCGTCCGGGCGGCGGTGGAGCCGCTGCTGTCGCTGATCGCCACGCCGATGGTGATCAGCAACAGCGCGGCGAAGAGCACGTGCCAGCCGCCGGCGGTCCTTTCCCAGAAGTCGACCTCCGAGCGGCCTGGCGAGTCGACGCCGACCTCGGCCCCCGATGCGACGGTCTGCGACGTCACCGGTCAGCCGTCCGATCGACTGCGCCAGCGGAATGTCATCAGACACAACACCAAGCCGACCACGCACCACACCGCCAGCACAACGGCGATCCGACCGAGCTCCCAGCTGCCGGCCGGCTCCGCCGCCTGCGCGGCGTCGGGCAGGAACACCGACCGCATGCCCTGGGTCATCCACTTCAGGGGGAAGACCGCCGCCATGGTCTGCATCCAGGTCGGCAGCTGGCTGAACACGAAGAACACTCCGGATATGAACTGCAGCAGGATCGCGACCGGCGACACGATCGCGGGAGCGCTCTTGCCGTTCTTCGGAATGCTGGAGAAGGCGATGCCGAGCAGCGTGCAGGAGGTGATGCCGAGCAGGGCGATCCAGGCGAAGTTCAGCCAGGTCTCGAGACCGGACGGCAACACCACGTCGTAGAGCAGGACGCCGATGGCCATCAGGAGCGCCGTCTGGACCACCGCGACGAAACCGACGAGCACGACCTTGCCGATGAAGTACGCGGCCTTGGGCATCGGCGTGCCGGACAGGCGTTTGAGGTAGCCGGTGTCCCGCTCGATCGGGATCTGGATCGCCAGGTTCTGGAAGCTCGCGCTGAGCAGGCCGGCGGCGATCATCCCGGCGACGAAGTACTGGATGAACGGCACCCCCGGTGCCACCTCGTCGTTGCCTCCGAAGACGGCGCCGAAGACAACGAGCAGGATGACCGGGAACAGCAGGACGAAGACGACCGCCTCCTTCTCGCGGAAGAAGCTGAGCAGTTCGGCCCGGACCCTGGCCTTGGACACCGACCCCAGCGACGGCAGCGCGGTTCGACGAGTGGCCGTCGTTGTCACTTGGCTGCTCCGATCATCTGTAGGTAGACGTCTTCGAGGGTGGGACGCGACACCACCAGCTCGGGGATCTCAGCGCCACCGAAGGAGTCGGCGATGTCACGGACGACCTTGGTGGGGGCGTCGGTGCTGATGTGCTCGGGACCGTTCGGGCCACGCCAGGACACCGTTGCCGCCGCTGTGCCTCTGCCTCCGAGCATCGCAGGGGTGTCCACCGCGACGATGCGCCCGTCGGCGATCACGCCCACCCGGTCGGCCAGCCGCTCGGCCTCGTCCAGGTAG
>JACCXW010000184.1 GCA_013696785.1 Geodermatophilaceae bacterium
CGCCGAGCCTGGCCCGGGCAACCCGGACCATGGCCGTGGCCACCCTGGTCTCCCGACTGACCGGCTTCGCCCGCAGCGTGGTGCTGGTCGCGGCGATCGGACTGGGTCTGGTCGGCGACGCCTACAACACCGCCAACACGCTGCCCAACATCGTCTACGAGTTGCTGCTCGGCGGCGTACTGACCAGTGTCATCGTCCCGCTGCTGGTGCATGCCCGGGTCCGGGACGCCGACGACGGCCTGGCCTACACCCAGCGGCTGCTCAGCCTGCTGACCGTCGTACTGCTGGTGGCGACGGCCTTGGCGATCCTTGGCGCGCCGCTGCTGACCTACGCCTACGGCATCCGCGAGGATCCGGAGCAGGTCGCGCTGGCAAACATGCTCGCGCGGATCCTGCTCGTCGAGATCGTGTTCTACGGCGTCGGCGCGATGCTGACCGCGATCCTCAACAGCCGGCAGGTGTTCGGGCCCCCGGCCTGGGCGCCGGTGCTGAACAACCTGGTCGTCATCGCGACCGGGCTCGTCTTCATCGGGCTCAACGACGCAGCGGTTCTGACCACGGGCACGATCTCGCCCGGGCTGGTCTGGCTGCTCGGCATCGGAACCACGCTGGGCATCGTCGTGCAGGCACTGGCTCTGCTGCCCTCGTTGCGCCGGGCCGGAGTGCGGTGGGCGTGGCGCTGGGACTGGCGGCACGCGGGGCTGGCCGAGGCCGGCCGGCTCGGGCTCTGGGTGATCGGCTACGTCGCGGTGAGCCAGATCGGCTACCTGGTGATCATGGCGCTGGCCAACGAGGCCGGGCGCGAGTCAGGCGTCGGGTCGATCGTGTACGCCAACGCGAGCCTGCTCTTCCAGCTGCCGTACGGAATCATCGGCGTCGCGCTGCTGACCGCCCTGGTGCCACGGATGAGCGCGGCCGCAGCCGAGTCGGACACCGCGGCGGTGGTGCGTGACCTGTCCCTGGGCGCGCGGTTGACTGCGGTCGCGCTGCTTCCGATCAGTGGGTTGCTCATCGTCCTCGGTCCGGCGATCGCCACTGTTGCGTTCGCTCGCGGCCAGGTGGACGTGGCGCAGGCGCGGACAGTGGGCGTCGTCCTGGCGTTCTCGGCCTTCGGCCTGCTGCCGTACGCCGTGACTCTGCTGCAGTTGCGGGTCTTCTACGCGATGAAGGACGCGCGTACGCCGACACTCATCAACCTCGTCATGGTTGCCGTCCGGGTACCGCTGTGCCTGCTCGTTCCGGCGCTGCTGCCCACCGAGCACATAGTTACGGGACTCGCCGTCGCCAACAGCCTGTCCTTCGTGGTCGGAGCGATCGTCGGGGAACTGTGGCTGCGGCGGCGGCTCGGAGGGCTCGAGACGGCTCGGGTGCTGCGCACCGCCGGCCTGCTTGTGCTGGCCTCGGCCGCCGGTGCTCTCCTCGCGTGGGCGGTGGCGCTAGGGGTCGAATCGTTACTCGGGTCTGGTGTGCTCGGCAGTGCCGTCGCGGTGGTGGCAGGTAGCCTGGGCGGCGGCGTAACCGTGCTCGCCGGCTGTCTCGTATTGCCCATTCCGGAGGTCAGGGAGCTCGCCGTCGTCGTACGCCGTCGTTTCGCCGGAGGTTCACCCCGGCCGGAGCACGATGCCGGGTCCGACACGTTCCCGGTTCGATCGGTCAGCGGATTCGGCGAAAGTCGCAGCGGAGAGGCGTCGCAGGTGGACTCGGGTGGGTCGGAGGGGACGCCGGAGGGGAGATGGCGTCCCGCGGGAGGGGTCGGCGAGCCGGTCTCCGGCCAGCCCGTCCCGGGGCAGCCGGTCACGATCGGCGGCCGGTACCAGCTGCTCAGCCGCTCCGGCGAGGACGAGGACACCGGAGCCGGCCGGCTTTCGACCTGGCGGGCACGTGACGGCCTACTGCGGCGTGACGTCGTGCTACGCATCCATGCACCCGGCGGAGCCGCGGCGCGTGGGTTCATCAACAGGGCGTTGGCCGCGGGCGTCTTGTCCCATCCGGCACTGGCGATGGTGTACGACGCGGTTGACGAGGGCCGCCGTGCGTACGTCGTCAGTGAATGGGTGGAGGGGACCAGCCTGGCCGAAAAGCTGCGCGGCGGGCCGCTGGTCGAGGCGGATGCGCGGGAGACGATCCGCCGGGTGGCCGAAGGCGTCGCGCAGGCGCACGAACTCGGCCTGGCCGTCGGCGGACTCGTCCCCGAGCGAGTCATCCTCACCCCGGGCGGCAGCGTCACGGTCGTTGCGATCCCGGCGCCGGTTGCCAGCCCCGACGCCGACGTCCGCGCCCTCGGTGCGTTGCTGTTCGCGACCATGGCCGGCTTCATGCCGGCCGAGGACAACCTGGCCGAACTCGACCGGCAACTGACGAACGCCGTGTCGCCCGACCTCGCCGGGGTGGCGCTGACGGCGCTGGATGGTCAACTGCGGACAGCCGGCGAGATCGTGTCGCGCCTGCTCGCTGGCCGCCGGCACCGCTACGAGGACAGCGGTCTGGCGTTCATCACCGATCGGTATGAGTACGACGCCCCGGTGCCGGACGCCGCCAGATCGGACACCGTGAGCCTGTCGGACTTCGCCTGGCCGACGATCTCCGGACCAGCCGGCTCGCGCGCTGTAGGTTCCGGGCCGGGGGATGCCGGATCAGCGGGTCCCGGATCGCGGCACTCCCAGCCGGAACGTGCCGGAGCGGCGGCGCCGCGGCGGTCGGACTCCGACCCTGCCCGCTCGCCCCTGGGCGGTGACGACGACTACCCGACCGACCGCACCCGACCTATTGCCGACGTCAACCAGGCCGCCTCGGCATCCGCGGGAGCCGCCCTGCCCGCGAACGCCCAACGTGGAGTCACCGCTCGGCCGGCGTCGAGCTGGTTGGCCTCGTTACCGGCGCGGCTCGGTCGACGGCGGCGCCGGCCCAGCGGCTCGGTTGTAGACGCGGCAGGCCGCGCGGCCGGAAACGTTGACGGCGACTCTGCCGGGCCCGACGGCAATGGCACGGGCCCGGATCCGGGCGGCCCGTCCGGGGGCGACGTCCCGACAGATCCTGGTGCCGACGTTCCGGCCGACGCCGGGCCCGACGTCTCACCAGGCGCCGGTGCCGATGCTCCGACAGCAGCCGACCGAGACCTCGTCGATCCCCATCCCTCCGACCCCCATGACACGCACGCCCCCACCGTTGCGGCGCAGACTTCAGGGAGTGGGGCGATATTCGCGGGTGCCGCGGACGAGCCTGGACCGGAGTGGATGGACGACGACGACGGGGCGGGTCCGGAGCGCCGGCGCCGGACGTGGCTGGTGCTGGCCTTCCCGGTGGCCGCGCTGCTGGCTGTGGCGATCATCGGCTGGGTGATCGGGTCGGCCATCGACAACGTGGCCGAGACGCCGGCTGGACCCTCGGTGACGTCGTCGACGCCGCCGCCGGCCACGACGACACCGGCCCCGACCACGCCGCCGGTGACAGCCGGGCCGCTCGCCGTCGCTACCGCAACCGTCTACGACCCGTTCGGAGACGGCGCGGAGGAGAACAACGACGACAGCCCGCTCGCCGTCGACGGCGACCTGAGCACGTCCTGGTCGACCCTGACCTACCGTGGCAGCCCACTGCTGGGCAATCTCAAGCCGGGCGTCGGGCTCGTCTTCGACCTCGGTCGCGAGGTCATGGTCAGCGAGGTCACCATCCAGACGGGGCAGCCCGGCGCCACCGTCGAGTTGCGAGCCGGGGCACAACCTGTCGGAGATCTCGAGACGTTCCAACTCCTCGGCCAGTCCGAACTCGGCGCGCAGACGGCGATTCCGGTCGACAGTGAGCAGCCTGCCCGCTACTGGCTGGTGTGGATCACCGAGCTGGTGCCTGATGGCGGGGACTTCTCCGCGTCGCTCGGCGAGGTGACGTTCTCCGGCGTACCGGCTCCCTGACACTCCCATCCACCGCGTCCGTGGCTGCGAGCGCCGCAGCCGCCAAATCTAGGGACACAGCGCCGCCGCTGCCTATCCTTCCCAGATGGGCAGCCCGCGGAGTGACGCCGAGCTGCTCGCCGCCCATACCGCGGGCGACCCCGACGCGTTCGCCGAACTTGTCCGGCGGCATCAGAACCGGCTGTGGAGTGTGGCGCTCGGCACCTTGCGCGACCCGGACGACGCCGCGGACGCCGTACAGGATGCGTTGATCTCGGCGTTGCGCGCCGCCGGCGGCTACCGCGGCGATGCCGCCGTCACGACATGGCTGCACCGCATCGTCGTCAACGCCTGCCTGGACCGGCTGCGGCGCAAGCGGGTCCGCCCGACCGTGGAACTGCCCGGGGAGGGTCCCCGGGAGCCGGCCGACCCCCGGGATCAGATCGCGGAGCAGGACACCGTCGTCGTGGTCCGTGAGGCACTGTCCGAGCTGGGCGCCGACCAGCGCGCCGCAATCACCCTCGTCGACCTGCACGGGTACTCCGTCGCGGAGGCGGCAGAAATCATCGGCGTACCCCAGGGCACAGTGAAGAGCCGATGTGCGCGGGGGCGCCTGCAGCTGGCAGTGCTGCTCGGCCACCTGCGCCCGGAAGAGCCGACCGGCGCGGGGAACTCAGGTCCCCCAACCGGCGTCCAAGCTCAGTCCGGACCCGACGGCAGCGAGGAGGGAAGTCGATGACCGGTCCCGTCTCCTCGGTGCATCCTGCCGTCGGCCCTCCCGATCGGCTGGCCCTCGCCGAGTTCGACGCCGGTCTGCCGGAGGAGCCGGAGGCCGTCCTGGTGGCGGCACACGTCGAAGGATGCGCCGACTGCCGGCAGATCCTCGCCGGACTGCGCGCTGCCAGGACCGATCTCGCCGGACTCGCCGGTACGCCGATGCCGCCGGCCATCGCCGCCCGGATCGCCGCAACTGTCGCCGCCGAGCAGGACGGCGGCCGGCACCGCGCCCCGGTGATCGAGCTCCGGTCGGAGCGGCGGATGCGGCGGCTGCGGGTGGCTTCCGGGTTGGCCGCCGGGATCGTGCTGCTCGGTGGCGTCGGCTACCTGCTCGTCGAGGACACCGGCGGGACGGACGCCACCACCTCTGCCGTTGATGGCGTGGGCGAGGAGGCCGCGCCGGATGTGGACAACGGCGCCGGCACTGCGGCCCTGCCGAGCTACGACCGGCAATCCCTGGAGGCAAGGGTCGAGGACCTGCTCGCGCGCGCTCCCGGCGAGACAGCTGAGGGCCCGGTGACCACCGCCGATGACGAACTCGGCGCGGACACCGCAGTGGACGCAGCCTGTCTGGCCAGAATCCCGCTGGAGACCTCGGAGGCATTGTCGATCTCCCGGGTGATCTACGAGGGGCGATCGGCCATCGTCGTGATCTTCCCGAGTGAGCCCGCCCGGGTGCAGGTAACGGTCGTCTCCGACTGTGCCGAGTCCGCCGTACCCTCCGTCATCGACGAATTCACCGCCGAGGACTGAGACTCCGCCGCGCGGCGTACCGCAGGAATGTCCGACCCTGCGAGCATGTTCACCTGTGCGACACGCCTGGGTGCGAGGGAGTTGGCGACAAAAGTGACCGACACGGTGCGCGATGTGATCATCATCGGCTCGGGACCGGCCGGATACACCGCGGCGATATATGCCGCCCGGGCCAACCTCAGGCCCCTGGTCTTCGAAGGCAGCCAGTACGGCGGCGCGCTCATGACGACGACCGACGTTGAGAACTTCCCCGGCTTCCCCGAGGGCATTACCGGCCCCGAGTTGATGGAGCATCTGCGCGGGCAGGCCGAGCGCTTCGGCGCGGAACTCGTTCCCGACGACGTGACGGCCGTCGACCTGACCGACCAGGTCAAGACCGTGCAGGTCGGTGACACCACATACCGGGCTCGGACGGTCATCGTCGCCACCGGATCGAAGTACCGGTACCTGGGCCTGGACAATGAGGCCCGGCTGCTCGGGCACGGCGTGTCCGCGTGCGCCACCTGCGACGGCTTCTTCTTCCGCGACCGCGACATCGCCGTGGTCGGCGGCGGCGACTCGGCGATGGAGGAGGCGACGTTCCTGACCCGGTTTGCCCGGTCGGTCACCGTCATCCACCGCCGCGAGGACCTACGGGCGAGCAAGATCATGCAGCGCCGCGCCCAGGACAACCCGAAGATCCGGTGGGAACTCGGCTGGATCGTCGAGGACGTGATCGGCTCCGACAAGGTCGAGGGCGTCACACTGGTGCACGGCGAAACCGGCGAGCGCAAGACGCTCGATCTGACCGGCCTCTTCGTGGCGATCGGCCACGACCCGCGCAGCGACCTGTTCGCCGGCCAGCTCAAGCTCGACGACGCTGGCTATGTCCTGGTCGACCATCCCAACACCACGACCAACCTGGAGGGCGTCTTCGCCTGCGGGGACGTCGTGGACCACGTCTACCGGCAGGCGATCACCGCTGCCGGTACCGGCTGTGCGGCGGCGATCGACGCCGAGCGCTGGCTGGCCGACATACCGCTCGATCTCTAGACCGCACGGTCCGATCCCTTGTCCCTAGGAGAACCCATGGCAGGCAACACCGTCAAAGTCACCGATGCCACCTTCGCCACCGACGTCCTCGGCAGCGACAAGCCGGTGCTCGTCGACTTCTGGGCGGAGTGGTGCGGACCGTGCAAGATGATCGCCCCCGTCCTGGAGGAGATCGCCGGCGAGCACTCGGAGAAGCTCACCATCGCCAAGCTGAACATCGATGAGAACCCGCAGACCACGCGCGACTACCAGGTCATGTCCATCCCGACGATGACGGTGTACGTCGCGGGTCAGCCGGTGAAGAGCATCGTCGGAGCGAAGCCCAAGGCCGCTATTCTCAAGGACCTCGCCGACTACCTCTGAGCCGTCAGTCGCTGCGTCCGCCTGGGCGCCGAGCCCGAGCGCTCACGCCGGCCGCAGCGCCGGTTCCAGGGTGATCGACCCGAGCAGCCGCTCGATGGCGTACTCGACGTCCTCCCGCCAGGTCGCCGTGCTGCGCAGATCCAGCCGCAGCCGTGGATAGAGCGGATGCGGGCGGACGGTCTTGAAGCCCACCGCGAGCAGATAGTCCGCCGGCAGCAGGCATTGCGGCGCGCTCCACCGGTTGTCGCCGAACGCCTCGATGGCTCGCACCCCGCGCCGGGTCAGGTCCCGGGCGACGTGCTGGAAGAGCATCCGGCCCAGCCCCCCGCCGGCGAACTCGGGCAGGATGAAGCCGCTGGTCAGCAGCACCGCATCCGCACTCACCGGGCTGGTCGGGAACGCGACGGACCGCGGCACGTGGGCCGGCGGAGCGAACAGGACATAGCCCGCGGGGACCGCGTCGACGTAGACGATCCGCCCGCAACTGCCCCACTCCAGAAGTACCGAGGAAACCCAGGCCTCCTTCTCCAGCCCCGTGTCGCCCGCTTCCTCGGCACGCTCGCGCGCCACCGGATCAAGTTCCCAGAAGACACAGCGCCGACACCGTCGGGGCAGGTCGTCGATGTTGTCCAGGGTGATGCTGACCGTACGGCGGGACATCGTCGCGAACTCCCAGTGACACCGGATGCGTCGAGCCGGTCGCAGCCACCGTGTTGACGGGATGGACGATGGCGGCGTGGCGCTGCCGACCATCGTAGGCGGGAAGCCTGTCGCCCGAAAGTGTGCAAAACGGACAACTCGCCAGCTGCGTCAGACTTCGCTGCAGCTCCGGTGCTATGGGATCTGGTCCGGGTAGGGCCTGCCCGGTGGGTCCTCGCATCCATCAGGACGTGGACCTCCCGCCGCCAGTCATGCGGCGTGGTCCGAGCGGGCAGCCGGTGGTGGCCCCGCGTCACCCTCGCCGAATCGCAGTCTGGACCCGGCGGCGCCGATCTGCTACCGAGCGTTGACGGCAGGCAGGGACACGGCACTCTCTTGCCCGCGCAATCGCCCACTGCGCCCGCTACGGACCGCCGGCGATGTGGCGGACCGGTGCGCGACGCGACGGAGCTCGACGATCGCCGGCACAGCTGGGCATCCCAGGTCGGCGCGTTCGCCTGTTCTACACTCGGTCGTCGATCCAGCGCTCCGCACGGAGGTGTCCCCTGCGCGGAAACACCCTCGATCCCTTCACCGACCGCTACGCGCAGCGCACGCATGGCATGACGGCCTCGGAGATCCGGGCTCTGTTCGCGGTGGTCAGCCGACCGGAGGTCGTGTCCCTGGCCGGCGGGATGCCGGCCGTGACCGCGCTCCCGCTGGACTCTGTCGGGTCGATGATCGGTGCCCTGGTCAGCAGGCTGGGAGCGCAGGCGCTGCAATACGGCTCCGGGCAGGGCGACGAGCGGCTGCGCGAGCAGATCCTGCAGGTGATGGCCCTGGAGGGCATCACGGACGCGTCGGCGGACGAGGTCGTCGTCACGGTCGGCTCCCAGCAGGGGCTGGACCTCCTGGCCCGGGTGTTCCTCGATCCCGGCGACGTCATCCTTGCTGAGTCACCTTCCTACGTCGGCGCGCTGGGTACGTTCCAGGCCGCGCAGGCCCACGTCGTACACGTCGACATGGACGAGTCCGGTCTCGTGCCCGAGGCGTTGGCCGCGGCGCTCGCCGGCCTGGCAGCGCAGGGCCGCCAGGCGAAATTCCTCTACACGGTCCCGAACTTCCACAACCCGGCCGGCGTCACGCTGAGCGAGCCCCGCCGCGAGCAGATACTGGCGCTGGCCGAGGCGTACGACCTGCTGGTCATCGAGGACAACCCGTATGGGCTGCTCGGATTCGAGCACGAACCTCTGCGGGCGCTCCGCGCGCGGAACGCCGAACGGGTGATCTATCTGGGGTCGTTCTCCAAGACGTTCGCGCCGGGCCTTCGGGTCGGCTGGGTGTGCGCGCCGCATGCCGTCCGCGACAAGCTCGTGCTGGCCAGCGAGGCGCAGGTGCTGTGCCCGCCGGCGCTGTCGCAGCTGGTAGTGGCCGAGTACCTCGACAGCCAGCCGTGGTTCGAGCAGGTCAAGGTGTTCCGCGAGCTGTACCACGAACGCCGGGACGCCACCCTGGAGGCGCTCACCGCGCTGATGCCCGCCGACGTGACGTGGACGCGCCCGGAGGGCGGCTTCTACGTCTGGGTCACCCTGCCCGAGGGCCTGGACGCGAAGGCCATGCAGCCGCGGGCCGTGCACGCCCGGGTGGCATACGTACCTGGCATCGGCTTCTACGCCGATGGCCAAGGAGCCCGGCACCTTCGGCTGTCCTACTGCTTCCCCGACCCCGACCGGATCCGCGAGGGGGTACGTCGGCTGGCCGGCGTGGTGGAGGAGGAACTGGAACTGCGGGCGACCTTCCTCGGCTCGAGTGACGAGCGCGCCGTGCGCCGGGACGCCTCCGCGCCGCAAGGTTCGGCGCCGGGCGAGGTGAGCAGCCGTACCCGCGGCGGCCAGCCGCACGGTCAAGCCGACACGCCGGGCCCGGACCTCCCGTGAGCCAGGGCGCGCCGCGCGCCGTCGTCCTTTCCGGCGGACTTGCCTTCGAACGCGAGGTGTCCCTGCGCTCCGGCCGACGGGTCGTGGAGGCCCTACGGCATGCCGGCGTGGAGACTTCCGTCGCCGATGCCGACGCCAACCTGTTGTCCACGCTCGCGGCCGACCCCGCCGACGCACTCTTCATCGCCCTGCACGGCGCGGCCGGGGAGGACGGGTCCCTGCGCAGAGTCCTGGAGTTGGCCGGAATCCCCTACGTGGGAACACCGGCGGACCGCTGCCGGATCGCCTGGGACAAGCCATCGGCCAAGGCGGCGGTCCGGGCCACCGGTCACCTCACACCGGATTGGGTCGCCCTGCCGCACTCGACGTTTCGCGAACTCGGCGCCGGCGCCATCCTCGACCTGATGGTGGCGCGGCTGGGCCTGCCGCTGCTGATCAAGCCGGCGCAGGGTGGATCTGCCCTCGGCGTGGAACGAATCGGAGCAGCACCGGACCTCCCGTCGGCGATGGTGAGCTGCTTCGCGTACGGCGACACCGTGCTGATCGAGCGGTTCATCGCCGGCGTCGAGGTGGCGGTCAGTGTGCTCGATGCCGCAGACGGTCCGCAGGCGCTGCCCGCCGTGGAGATCGTCCCGGCGAGCGGGGTCTTCGACTACGCCGCGCGATACACCGCGGGGATGACGGCTTACCACACGCCGGCGCGGCTCGAGGCCGAGGTTTCCGCTCGGGTGGGGCAGCTGGCCGTCGAGGTGCACCGGGCGCTGGGGCTACGCGACCTGTCGCGAACCGACGCGATCGTCGACGCTGACGGCGGCGTGCACTTCCTGGAGGTGAACGTGTCACCCGGAATGACCGAGACATCCCTGCTGCCGATGTCGGTCGTCGCAGCCGGACTCGACCTGGGCCGGACGCTGCGGGGCATGGTCGCCGCCGCCGCGTCTCGCGGCACCATTGTCACCACGGTATAGCGCGGTCTAAGTCCACTGTGGACAGTTGCGTTATTCAGTCGTAGCACGGGTTTTCAGGTCGGGTGCGATGAGCGTGACGAGTCGCTCAAGGTCCTCGACCGAGCCGAACTCGACAACGATCTTCCCCCGGCGACGGCCCAGCTCCACCTTGACTCTGGTGTCGAACATGTCGCTGAGCGCCGCAGCGAGATCCTGCAATGCGGGTGAGTTCAGTCGGCGCTGCGCGCTCCGCGCCGGACCGGGACCGCCGACCTCACCGAGGGAAACCAGCTCCTCGGTGGCGCGTACGGACAGACCCTCGGCGACGATCCTCGTGGCCAGGGCGTCCTGGGCGGCCGGGTCGTCCAAACCGAGCAGAGCGCGGGCGTGTCCGGCAGACAGCACGCCGGCGGCGACGCGAGACTGCACCCGCACCGGCAGTCGCAGCAACCGGATGGTGTTCGTCACCTGAGACCGACTGCGACCCAACCGAGTGGCAAGCGCCTCATGGGTCACTCCGAATTCACCGAGCAGCTGATCGTAGGCAGCCGCCTCCTCCAGCGGGTTGAGGTCCGCGCGGTGGATGTTCTCCAGCAAGGCATCGCGCAGCAGGTCGTCGTCGGGAGTGTTGCGGATGATCGCCGGCAACGTCGCCAGACCGGCCGCGCGGGCTGCTCGCCACCTCCGCTCGCCCATCACCAGCTCGTATCCGCCGAGCTGGCGTTCTCGCACCACAACGGGCTGGAGCAGGCCGAACTCCCGGATCGAGTGGGTCAGTTCGGCGAGTGAGTCCTGGTCGAAGGCCTGCCGCGGCTGGCGCGGATTCGGGTGCAGGGAGTCCAGCGGTATCTCCCGATATGAGGCGCCGGGGACGGTTCCGAGGCCGGCCACCCTCGCGGCACCGTCGAGGTCGGGATGTGGTGGCTGCGCGCTGGTAGGGATCAGCGCACCGAGTCCTCGACCCAGTCCACCTCGGCGACTCATCCGGACACCGCCGCGGAAGCGCGGTTCGCCCTGGTTTCCGTTGCTCGGTGGGCGATCTCGCGAGCCGCCTCGAGATAGCTCGTCGCGCCCCGGGAGCCAGGATCGTAGGTGATCACGGACTGACCGAAGCCGGGTGCCTCCGAGACCCGGATGCTGCGCGGAATGACGGCGTCCAGCACGCGGTCGCCGAAGTGGGTGCGGACCTCCTGCGCCACCTGGTCGGCCAGCCGGGTCCGCCCGTCGTACATGGTGAGCAGGATCGTCGACACGATCAGATCCGCGTTCAGATGGGCCGTCACGAGGTCGATGTTGCTCGTCAACTGGCGGAGACCCTCCAAGGCGTAGTACTCGCACTGGATCGGGATCAGCACTTCCGCGGCCGCGACCAGCGCGTTGACCGTCAGAAGTCCCAGCGAGGGCGGGCAATCGATCAGGATGTAGTCCGGGGCTTCGATGCCCCTCCCGTGCAGATCCGCGAGGTACCGCTTCAGCGCGCGCCGGAGGCGAGATTCACGCGCCACCACGGAGACGAGCTCGATCTCCGCGCCGGCGAGGTCGATCGTGGCCGGAATGCACTGCAGGTGCGGCGCGACGGCGACAACCGCAGCGGCCTCGACCATCGGTAGGTCGTCGATCAGTACGTCGTAGATCGACGGTACCCCGCTGTGATGGGCGATCCCGAGCCCAGTGCTCGCGTTGCCCTGCGGATCCAAGTCGATGACCAGCACCGAACAGCCGTGCAGGGCGAGTGCGACCGACAGGTTCACCGTCGTCGTGGTCTTCCCCACGCCGCCCTTCTGATTGGCGACGGTCATCACGCGGGTCGCTGGCGGCCGGGGTAGCCGACTGTGCCCGCCGGAGTTGCGCACCCGGACCGCGCGCTCGGCCTCCACGGCAATGGGGGTCTGTTCCTGCACCCGTGGCGTTTCACGTGAAACATCGACCAGCCGCGTGAGGTGCTCCAATGTTGTTCCTGGCGCCGTGGCCGCACGTGCCTCAACCGTCTCAACGTGCTTTGGCGCCGGTGGCCGCGAGACAACCCCGAGGTCGTCGTCCGGCGATCTGTCAGACGGGTACACAGTGTCGGCGGGCGATGACGCCGACGACCCCACTGCAGGCTCGGCACCACCAGACGGGCTGTCACCCTCAATGGCTGCACCCATCACGCTGGTTTCACGTGAAACTTCCGCGTCAGCTTCGGGAGGTTTGGCCCTCGCCGCTATCGGTTCAGCAACCGCTGTTTCCGCGATGCCGACCGTCTCGGCTGTATTCGGCGGCGCGGGGCGACCGGCGGGGGGAACGACCACCCACGGCGAGGAAACCCCGGTGGTCGGCCACCCGAGGCCAGACTCAGTCGATGGCAATTCACCGTGCTTGAGCCCGGCCGGCCACCCCAACTTGCCTGCCCAGGTGCGCAATGCCACGGACTCATCCTCTCCACAGACCCGGGTCGGCCGCGACTGCCATCCTCGCACTGTGGACAACGCCGCCCGGGCAGGGCGGCGGCGTGTCCCGCCGCTCCCCGACGAATCTCGGATCTGCGCCGCCGGCATCGGCGATGATCTCGGAACATGACCGGCCGGAACCGGCGAAATCCCGAGATCACCGAGCGGGAGGCGGCCATTCTCAGAGATCACGTCCCAGCCACATGCTCGTGAGATCGAGCCAGCCGGACTCACTTCCAGCACGATCCAGGCGGATCACCCGACTAGCCGATACCTCGCCGGCGTCCACCGCCGGGTCCGGATACCACCCGGATGACCGTCGTCGGATTCACGAGCACCCCGACGCCGCACAGCTCGACGGTGGCGCGCGCCACGCCGGCCACCCGTAGGGCCGAACGGGCCTCGTCGAGTTCCGCCTGCGCTGACTCACCCTTGATCGCCAGAAGTTCTCCGGCCGGTGCCATCAGCGGCAGGCACCAGCCGAGCAGCCGGTCAAGGCCGGCGACGGCACGCGCCGTCACTACGGCAGTGCCGCGAAGCGAGCGGCGCACCGCGGTGTCCTCGGCGCGGCCACGGACCACTGTCACGTTCTGCAGGCCGAGTTCGTCGATCACCTCGTGCAGGAAAGCAACTCGGCGTGCCATCGGCTCTAGCAGCGTCATCGACAGATCCGGCCGGGCCAACGCCAGCGGCACGCCGGGCAGGCCCGCACCCGAGCCCACATCGATGACGGCAACGCCGGGGCGGATCAGCTCGCCGATCACAGCGCAGTTGAGGACGTGGCGGTCCCAGAGCCGGCCAGCCTCGCGCGGCCCGATCAAACCTCGCCGGACGCCGGCATCGGCGAGTAGGTCGACGTACCGGCACGCCTGCGCCAGGTTCGGCCCGAACACCTCCGCTGCGGCTGCCGGTGCCTGCTCACCTGCGTCGGTCGTCATCCCACCGTCGCCGCCGGCTTGCGACGACGAGGCGGACGCCTCACGCTCGCGGCAGGATGACCACGCAGCGGGACGGTTCCTCGCCCTCGGACTCGCTGAAAACCCCGTCGATGGTGGCAACCGCATCGTGGACGACCTTGCGCTCGAACGGGTTCATGGCCGCCATCTTCTGCTGCGTGCCGCTGTCCCGGACTGCTTCGGCCGCTTTGCGGCCGAGTTCGGTCAATTCAGCCCGCCGCTGCGCGCGGTAACCCCCGACATCCAGCATCAACCGGGTCCGTACGCCGGTCTGCTGGGCGACCGCGAGCCGGGTCAGTTCCTGCAGCGAATCCAGCGTCGCACCACCGGCACCGATCAGCCCACGCAAGTTGCCTCCAACCACGGCCACGACCGCCCGGTCGCTCTCGACATCGAGGTCGATGTCTCCGTCGTAGTCGAGGATGTCGAGCAGCCGCTCGAGATAGTCGGCGGCGACGTCGCCCTCCCGCACCAGCAAAGCCTCGGCGGCCGCTGCGGAGGGCGCTTCCGAGGGCTGCCCCTCGCCGACGGGCTCAACGGCTTCCTCGGCTACAGGCTCGGCGGACAACGAGGCGGTGGACTCGGCGGGCGGCGTGGTCGCGTCTTGCGCGGCCGAGCTCTCTATGTCGGACACGTCGGTAACCGGCGAATCAACGTCTGACGGCGCGCTGGGCTGGCTCACGTAACTCCTGACATATTGGGCTGACCGGGTGCTGTCAGCGTTTCTTGCGTTTCGGTCTGTTGTTGGCCGGCCGCTTGCCGGGAGGCGGTTTGCGCGTCGCCCCCGACGAAGGTGCGCCGGAGCCAGCCTTCGGCTTCTCGATCGAAACGGGCGAGGGCGGCGGTGCCGGTGCTGCCGGCCGTCGCCCCTTCGGTTGCGTCGGTTTCGCGCCGGGCTTCGGAGCAAGCAGTTTGGGGTCGATCGCCGGCCGGTCGGGCTTGGTCAGATTCAGCCGCGATTTCGGTGGGTGCTTGTGCAGGATGTAGAACTGCTGTCCCATCGTCCACAGGTTGTTCATGAACCAGTACAGCAGCACGCCGATGGGGAAGAAGAAGCCGGACACGAACAGGCTGACCGGGATGACGTACAGCATGAACTTCTGGATCATCGCGGCCTGACCCTCGACCGGACCGCCCTTGCGCATGATCTGCTTCTGCGTGATGAACGTCGTGATCGACATCAGGATCATCAGCGTGAGGGCGACGGTCCGGATGCTGCCGTAGGTCACCCCCAGCCCGAGGATCGCTTCTTCCTTGGCCGGGTCCATGTTGAACGACGACGAGATCGGCGCCCCGAACAGGGACGCTTGCGCGGCGCTGTCGGTGAGCTGATCGGTCCAGGTGTACAGCCCGGCGGCGCCGGGACGCAGCCGGCGCAGCACGTGGAAGAGCGCGAGGAAGACCGGTGCCTGCAGCAGGATCGGAAGGCAACCGGACAACGGGTTGACCCCGCGCTCCTTGAACAGCTCCTGCTGCGCCTTGGCCATGCCCTGCCGGTCCGAGCCGTACTGCTTCCTCAACAGCGCGATGTCGGGTTGCAACTCCTGCATCGACCGCTGCGACTTCACCTGCTTGATGAAGAACCGGAACAGCAGGATCCGCACCGTGACGACGAGGAAGAAGATAGACAAGGCCCACGTGATACCGGTGTCGGGGTCCAGCCCGATCTTCACGAAAAGCGAGTGCCACATCTTGAGCACGAACGAAATCGCCGTATAGAGCCAATCAAGAGACAAGGCTGGGCTCCTGCCGCGGGGAGGGTCGGCTCACCGAACGGGTGCTGTGTACGGGAACCGGATCGAGTCCACCCGGATGCCACGGCGCGCACTTGACCAACCGGCGTACGGCAAGGAACAGGCCGATCAGTGGACCGCGGGTCTGCAGCGCCTCGACCGCGTAGGAACTGCACGACGGGTAGAACCGGCAGGTCGACGGCCATGCCGGGCTGACCCAGCGCTGATACATGCGGATCGGCCCGACGAGCGCTGCGATCAGCGCCGTTCTCACGGGCTCACCGTCAGCGCAAGACCGAGCCGGGTCAGCGCTCGGTCCAGGTCGGTACCGAGGTCGGCCGATGACCGCCCTGACGCGGCCGGATTCGCTCGCACCACTACGCGGTCGCCCGGGTCGAACACGTCGAGGCGCTCCCACATGAGATGGCGCAGCCGCCGGGTCACCTCGTGCCGGCGTACGGCGTTGCCCACACTGCGGCCGACGACGAAACCGACCCGCGCCGATTCATGCCGGTACGGCGATGTGTCGCCGTCTTCAGCCGCGAGTCGGTACACGACCAGGGCGGTGCGGCCGGCTCGCCGGCCCCGGCGTACGACTGCGGTGAAGTCCTCACGGCGACGAAGCCGCGCAGGCGCTGGCAACACGCAGCTCAGGCCGACAGGCTGTCGCGGCCCTTGCGGCGCCGGGCGCCGAGGATGGCCCGACCCGCGCGGGTCCGCATCCGCAGCCGAAACCCGTGCGTCTTGGCCCGGCGTCGGTTGTTGGGCTGGAACGTGCGCTTGCTCACCAGTGTCTCCAGGAGGGCTATGCCTGCCGGTGGCAGACGGTGGGTCAGGTACAGCTGCCCAGATTCTACGGCTGGGTCGGCAACAGATCCGGGCTCGTTCGGCGCCCCCAAAGACAATGCAAGACACCGTGCGAGGCACGGCAAGAAGGGCACACTCGGCCCTTACGGTACCCCAGCCGAGACCGACCGCACGACGCCGGTGACCGCTGCCCTCGCAGCCGAACATTGAAGGGTAGCGTGCAGCAACCCTGCGCTTGTGAGTGCCACGCCGCCGCTGTTAGCGTCGCCCGGCATCACCCGCGCAGAACAGCACATCCCGGACCGCACAACCGACGTTGCGCGGTCTCGACGCACCGGACACACATCCTGTGGATAACCCTGTGGATGGGGGTTCCTTCGTGCGCCTGCAACGCCGGCGGGCCGCTTCGTGCCGGCTGAGAAGGAGGCATCCCCTTGCCCGACGAGCCTGCCGACTTCGAACGCGTCTGGTCGACGGCAGTGCACGGCCTGGGCACGATGGACCTCACCACCCAACAGCGCGCGTTCCTCACGATGACGCGCCTGCTCGGCCTCCTCGATGACACGGCTTTATTGGCTGTGCCCAACGAATACATGCAGGGTGTGCTGGAAACGCAACTCCGGCACCGGATCTCCGATGCGCTGAGCGCCGAGTTCGGTCGGATTATTCGGATCGCCGTGTCGGTGGATCCGGGGGCGACGGAGGGGCTGCCCGTTCACCCGACTCAGTCGGCCGCCGACCCGGATCAGGAGCCGTCCGTCGCTGGACCGGTGAGCGATGGCTACCGCGCGTTGGCACACCCGCTGGATGAGGAGCAGCCTGTGGGTGCAGCTGTGGATATCTTCTCCGAGCGGCGTACGGACCGGGCCCCGCAGCCGGCCAGGCTGAATCCCAAGTACACCTTCGAGTCCTTCGTCATCGGCTCGAGCAACCGGTTCTCGCACGCCGCCGCGGTCGCTGTCGCCGAGGCACCGGCCAAGGCGTACAACCCGCTATTCATCTACGGGGAATCGGGGCTGGGCAAGACCCATCTGCTGCACGCGATCGGGCACTACGGCTACCGGCTGTTCCCGCATGTGCGGGTGCGCTATGTCTCCACCGAGGAGTTCACCAACGACTTCATCAACCTGGTCCATTCGGGGAAGGCCGAGCAGTTCCGGCGGCGGTACCGCGATGTCGACATCCTGCTCGTCGACGACATCCAGTTCCTGGAGCGGGCCGAGCGCACCCAGGAGGAGTTCTTCCATACGTTCAACACCCTGCACAACGCGAACAAGCAGATCGTGATCACGTGTGACCGTCCGCCGAAGCAGCTGACAACGCTCGAGGATCGTCTCCGGACCAGGTTCGAGTGGGGACTGATCACCGACGTACAGGTGCCGGACCTCGAAACCCGGATCGCCATCCTGCGCAAGAAGGCGCAACTGGAGAACCTGCTGGTCTCCCCGGACGTCCTGGAATTCATCGCCAGCAAGATCCAGTCCAACATCCGCGAACTGGAGGGCGCCCTCATCCGGATCAACGCCTTCGCCAGCCTGAACGCGCAGAGCGTCGACCTCGCCCTCGCCGAGATCGTGCTGCAGGCCCTGCTGCCGGAGTCGGAATCCTCCGAGATCGACGCCGCCACGATCATGGCGGTGACCGCGGAGTACTTCACGATCAGCCTCGAGGACCTCACCTCGCACAGCCGCAGCCGGAACCTGGTCAACGCCCGGCAGATCGCGATGTACCTGTGCCGCGAGCTGACCGACCTCTCCTTGCCGATCATCGGCAAGCACTTCGGCGGCAAGGACCACACCACCGTCATGCACGCGGTCAAGAAGATCAGTGCACTGATGGCCGAACGACGGCACATCTACAACCAGGTCACCGAGTTGACCGCACGGATCAAGCACCGGGACCGGCATTGACCGGTACGCCGCACCGCACCGGAACTGTCGGTACCCAAAACGAGACTCAGCGAGTGCACAGCCTGGGGAGAACTCTGTGGAAAGCGGCCGGTACGTCTGTGCACATGCCCGGTCGGGTCAACCGCACAACGGCCACTCCACCGGGGACGGGGCCTGGCACACATCGTCGTCCACAATGCGCGCACAGCCCGCTTGGCCTCCCGAGCAGGCGAAAGGGACACTATCCACAGAGTGCACAACTGTGATGACGACGATGACTGGTACTTCTAGGCAGAACATCGCACGGCATCAGGAACGTGCTGGCCTGGGGACACAACCCACGGCAGCGTCAATGCCCGGACAGCTGGGGCCCGAACGTATGGGGAGCGACAGATGAAGTTCAGGGCCGAGCGGGACGTGCTGGCCGAGGCGGTCGCCTGGACGGCCAAGAGCCTGCCGTCACGACCACCGGTGCCCGTCCTGGCCGGGATCCTGCTCGATCTGTCCGGCGAGCACGGGTCGGGTGAGCAGGGATCGGGGGAGTCGCTCACGATCAGCGGGTTCGACTACGAGGTGTCCACCCAGGCCACGATCGAGGTGCACGCGCAGAGCGCCGGCCGCGCTCTGGTGTCCGGGCGGCTGCTCGCCGACATCACCCGGTCGCTGCCGCCGCACCCGGTCGAGATCGCCGTGGACGGACCCCGGCTCACGATCAGCTGCGGTTCGGCCAGGTTCACGCTGCCGACCATGCCGGTCGAGGACTACCCCAGCCTGCCGACGATGCCGACGACGGCCGGTGTGGTGGCCAGCAGCGACTTCGATACCGCGGTGTCCCAGGTGGCCGTGGCCGCCGGACGGGACGACACCCTCCCCATGCTGACCGGCGTACGGCTGGAGATCGACGGCGACCGGCTGACCCTGGCGGCCACCGACCGGTATCGCCTGGCCGTCCGCGAATTCGGCTGGACGCCGGAGCAGTCCGGGCAGACCGCGGCCGTACTGATCCCGGCGCGCAGCCTGTCCGACGCGGCGAAGACACTCACCGGCGGCCCCGAGGTGACCCTCGCGTTGTCCAGCGGCGGTGCCGGCGAGGGGATCATGGGTTTCTGGAGCCCGAACCGGCACACCACGACCCGGCTACTCGACGCGGAGTTCCCGAAGTACCGCTCGCTGCTGCCGGCTGAGTCCGCAGCCACCGCCGAGGTCCGGGTGGCCGGCTTCATCGAGGCCGTGAAACGGGTCGCGCTTGTCGCAGACCGCGGTACG
>JACCXW010000190.1 GCA_013696785.1 Geodermatophilaceae bacterium
AGTTGGCGGTGGCGACGAGCTGCGCCGCAACCGGCTCGAGGATTTCCAGCATGTGCCGCACGTCCTTGTCAGCCATGCAGGCGACCACCGCGACCAGACGCTGGAAGTCGAAGGCCTCCTGGACCGCGGCCACCGTCGCCCGCATGCCGGCCGGATTGTGGGTCGCATCGACAAGGGCCGTCGGAGCGGTGCGGACGACCTCGAGGCGGCCGGGGGCGCGGACGTCGGCGAAGGCCGCTCGCACGACATCGGTCTCGAGCTGGCCCTGGGCTCCGGCGCCGAAGAAGGCTTCGACGGCGGCGACGGCTACCGTGGCGTTCTGCGCCTGATGCGCGCCGTGCAGGGGGAGGAAGACCTCCTCGTAGCGGCCGCCGAGACCCTGCAGCGTCAGGAGCTGACCGCCCACGGCGATCCGGCGGTCCACGAGCCCGAACTCCATCCCTTCCCGAGCCACGGTGGCCGCTACCTCGACGGTCCGACGTAGCAACGGATCGAGCGCCTCCGGCGGTTGCAGAGCGAGTACGGCAATAGCACCGGGCTTGATGATCCCGGCCTTCTCGCTGGCTATGGACATGACGTTGTCACCAAGATAGTTCGTGTGGTCGAGTTCGATCGGCGTGACGACGGCAACCTGCGCAGCCGCGACGGAGGTACTGTCCCAGCTCCCGCCCATGCCGACCTCGACCACTGCCACATCGATCGGCGCATCGGCGAACGCGACATAGCCCATCGCGGTGAGCACCTCGAAGTAGGACAGCGCGATCGGCTGCCGGGCATCGACCAGGGACAGGTACGGCGCGATGTCGTCGTACACCTCGGCAAATCGGGCCGCGGAGACGGGGACACCCTCGATGCTGATCCGCTCGGTGATCGAGGCCAGGTGCGGGCTCGTGAAGCGACCCACGCGCAACCCGAAGCCGCGCAGCAGCTGGTCGATCATCCGCGCAGTCGTGGTTTTGCCGTTGGTGCCGGTGACCTGGATGACGGGGTAGGCCAGCTGTGGGTCGCCGAGAACGTCCATCAGCGCCGTGATCCGACTGAGGGACGGCTCCAGGCGCGTCTCCGGCCAGCGCGGGCGCAACTCAGCCTCTACCCGGGCGAGTTCGGCCGGTGGGTTGGTCACCGCGCCGATGCTACGGAGGTCCCCACTGCCGGCCCTGAGGCCGGTTGTCCACAGTCCTACCGCTGCTGCTCGACCGAGGAGTCCTGGCGCGGCACACTGTCGGCAGGAGGAAGTGTGACCGACGTCGTCGCGTGGACCGTGTTCGGCACCATGACGGCGATCCTGGTCGCCGTCACGGCCATGCTCGGGACGGCGCTGTTTCGGTTGACCGATCGGATCGACGGCATGGGCAGCACCCTCGGCGGCCGCATCGACGAGCTCGGTCGCCGTACGGACGAACTCGGCAGCACCCTCGGCGGCCGCATCGACCGGCTCGGTCGCCGTACTGACGAACTTGGCAGCACCCTTGGCATGCGGATCGACGGGCTCGGCATGCGCATCGACGGACTGGACACGCGCGTCGACGGGCTCGTGACGATGGTGATCGCGCAGGGTGACCGGCTGGACAAGCGACTCGAAGCCCTCTAGCCGCGCGGCGTCCAGTGAGCAGGGCGGACGATCTGCTCAGGCCGACTTCTCCCGACGCTCCCGCTTGGGGATCTCGCGCGGAACGATCGTCGGATTGACGTGGTCGAGGACGACCTCGCCGGTGATGACGACCCTGGCCACATCCTCGCGGCTGGGCACTTCGTACATCACCGAGAGCAGGACTTCCTCCATGATCGCCCGCAGTCCGCGCGCGCCAGTGCCGCGCAGGATCGCCTGGTCGGCTATTGCTTCGAGGGCGTCGGTGGTGAACTCCAACTCGACGTTGTCCAATTCGAAAAGCCGCTGGTACTGCCGCACGAGGGCGTTCCTCGGCTCGGTCAGGATGGCGATGAGGGCCTCGCGGTCGAGCTTGCTCACGCTGGTGACGACCGGAACACGACCCACGAACTCCGGGATCATCCCGAACTTGAGCAGATCCTCGGGCAGGACCTCGGCGAAGACGTCCGTCGCGTCGACGTCGGCCTTGCCGCGGATGTCCGCGCCGAACCCGATCCCCTGCTTGCCGATCCTCGCCTCCACGATGCGCTCGAGACCGGCGAAGGCGCCGCCGACGATGAACAACACGTTCGTCGTGTCGATCTGGATGAACTCCTGGTGCGGGTGCTTGCGCCCGCCCTGCGGCGGGACGGAGGCGGTCGTTCCCTCCAGGATCTTCAGCAGCGCTTGCTGCACACCCTCCCCGGACACGTCCCGGGTGATGGAAGGGTTCTCGCTCTTGCGAGCGATCTTGTCGACCTCGTCGATGTAGATGATCCCGGTCTCGGCCCGCTTCACGTCATAATCTGCGGCCTGGATCAGCTTGAGCAGGATGTTCTCCACGTCCTCACCGACGTAGCCGGCCTCGGTGAGAGCGGTGGCGTCGGCGATTGCGAACGGGACGTTCAACAGCTTGGCGAGGGTCTGCGCGAGGTGGGTCTTGCCACATCCGGTCGGACCGATCAGCAGGATGTTGGACTTGGCGAGTTCGACGTAGTCCGCAGCGGAACCACGTGGACCGTCGCTGCCTGCCTGCACCCGCTTGTAGTGGTTGTAGACGGCGACGGCGAGGGTCTTCTTCGCCGCCTCCTGACCGATGACGTACTGCTCGAGGAACTCGAAGATTTCGGTGGGCTTGGGCAGTTCGTCGAACTTCAGATCGGAGGAGTCGGACAACTCCTCCTCGATGATCTCGTTGCAGAGGTCGATGCACTCGTCACAGATGTAGACGCCGGGGCCGGCAATGAGCTTCTTGACCTGCTTCTGCGACTTGCCGCAGAACGAGCACTTGAGCAGGTCACCACCGTCGCCGATGCGTGCCACCTACGACCCACTTCCTTTCGGCTCCGGGTGGGCACCCGGTGCGTTCGGACGACGTTACCGGCTCAGGGCCCGGTTGCATCTTTATTGCCCGGCGTGTGTCTGACCGTCAGGCCGGTGTTGTCGAACCCCGGACGATCAGGCGGGTACGGCGTTGAGCTTGCGGCTTTCGATCACATTGTCGACGAGGCCGTAGGCCTTGGCCTCCTCGGCGCCGAAGATCTTGTCCCGTTCGATGTCAGCTCGGATGGTGTCAACTGACTGCCCGGTGTGCCGAGCGAGGATCTTCTCCATCTGGTTGCGCACCCGCTGAATCTCATCCGCCTGGATCTCCAGGTCCGACAAAGAACCGCTGCCCTCGCCGGAGGGCTGGTGGATGAGGATGCGGGAGTAGGGAAGGGCGCTGCGCTTGCCCGGCGTACCGGCGGCGAGCAGTACGGCGGCGGCGGAGGCCGCCTGGCCCATGCAGAAGGTCTGGATGTCCGGGCGGACGAACATCATGGTGTCGTAGATCGCGGTGAGCGCGGTGAAGGAACCTCCGGGTGAGTTGATGTACATGAGGATGTCGCGATCGGGATCGGTGGACTCCAGGCAGATCAACTGCGCGATGACGTCGTTCGCCGAGGCGTCGTCAACCTGCACGCCGAGGAAGATGATCCGCTCCTCGAAGAGCTTGTTGTAGGGGTTTGACTCCTTCATGCCGTAGCTCGTGCGCTCGACGAAGGTCGGCAGCACGTAGCGGCTGCTGTGGGGGGTGCTGCTGGGTGTGTAGAGCGTGCTCACGTCATGTCCTTTGCGGGATTGATCGGTACCGCGGTCAGCGGGTCTTCGCGGCGGGGTTGTCGTCCTTGTCAGGCACCTGCCGGGCCCTGGCGACGACATGGTCGACGAAGCCGTACTCCAGCGCTTGCTGCGCGGTGAACCAGCGGTCGCGGTCGGAGTCCTTCGTGATCTGCTCCACCGACTTGCCAGTGTGCTCCGCGGTCAACTGCGCCATCTCCAGCTTGCTCGATCGGAACAGGTCGGCCTGGATAGCGATGTCCGATGCGGTGCCGCCGACACCGGCCGAACCCTGGTGCATCATGATCCGCGCGTGGGGCAGGGCGTACCGCTTGCCCTTGGTCCCCGCCGACAGCAGGAACTGGCCCATCGACGCGGCCAGGCCCATCGCGTAGGTGGCCACGTCGCACTCGATGAACTGCATCGTGTCGAAGATCGCCATTCCAGCGGTCACCGACCCACCGGGTGAGTTGATGTAGAGGTTGATATCGCGGCTGGGGTCCTCCGCCGCCAGCAGAAGCATCTGGGCGCACAGCTGATTGGCGATTTCGTCACCGACTTGGGAGCCCAGGAACACGATTCGCTCGCGCAGCAGCCGCTCATACACGGAGTCGCCGAGATTCATCCCGGCCACGGCGGCACGCATGTACGGCACCGACGGGGTGGTGGTCACCGGCTGGATCGAATGGTTCACCGGTCGGAGGTAGGGACTTGGGGCGCTCACAACACACCTGCCTTCACGCTGTGGGACTGCATGTTTCGGGAGATCGAAGGGTTGATCGTCGTGCCGACACTAACCTCCGGTACCGACGAGGAAGTCCCACGCGGAAGCCTGTTCGCTGTCAGCGCAGGGCAGGACCGCAGCCGGGATCAACGGTGGGGTGAGCAGGATCAGCGTCCGAGGTCGGTGGGAACGGCGCTGGCGTCGTCCGCGCCGGGGACACCTGCCGGGTCGGTTCCGTCGCTGTCCGCGCCGGTGTCCTCGGAGCCACCGGCCGGCGAACCGGCGGGCTCGCTGCGCATGGCCGCGATGGTGACCGGGCGGCCGCTCTCGTCGGTGATCGTCGCGGCGTCGAGCAGCAGCGCCAGCGCCTTGTTGCGGCGTACGTCGGACATCAGCGCCGGCAGCTGGCCATTCTGTGACAGCTGCTGCGCGAACTGCTCGGGCGTCACGCCGTAGCGCCGTGCCTGGGTGACGATCTGCTGGGTCAGGTCCTCCTCGGACACCCCGAGTTGCTCCTGATCGGCGTAGGCGTCGAGGAGCAGCTGGGTGGCAACCGCCTTCTCGGCGTTGGCTCGCAGCTCCGCCTTGAAGTCCTCCTCGGACTGCCCCTCGGCCTCCAGGTACGCCGAGAGGGTCACGCCGGTCTCCTCCAGCTGATGGGTGATGTTGTGCTGGCGCCAGTCGACCTCGCCGGTGACCACGGCGTCGGGTAGCGGGACGTCGACCGCGGCGATGAGTGCCTCGACCAGGTGGTCGCTGGCCTGAACTCCCTGCCCCACCGACTTGACCCGCTCGATCCGGGTGCGGGCGTCAGCTCGAAGTTCGTCGAACGTGTCGAACTCGCTGGCCAGCTGCGCGAACTCGTCGTCGAGCTCGGGGAGCTCCTTCACCTTCACCGAGCGCACGGTCACGACGACGTCCGCCGTACGCCCGGCCGCGGGGCCGGCGGGCAGCTCGGTCTGGAACGTGCGCGACTCCCCCGTCGACAGGCCGACCAACGCCTCGTCCAGACCGTCGATGAGCTGACCGCTGCCCACCTCGTGCGACAGCCCGGTGGCGCTGCCGTCCTCGACCGGCTCGCCATCGACGGTCGCTTCGAGGTCGATGCTCACGTAGTCGCCGTTCTCGGCCGGCCGGTCGATGCCGGTCAGGGTGGCGAAACGCTCGCGGAGCGCGGACACCTGCTCGTGAATGTCCTCGTCGGACACCGAGATGTCATCGACGGTGACGACAAGGGTGTCCATCTGTGGCAGCTCGAGGTCAGGCCGGACGTCGACCTCGGCGGTGAAGGTGACGACGTCGCCGTCTTCGATCTTCGTGACTTCGATCTCGGGTCGGCCGAGGACGCGTACGGCATTGTCCCGGATCGCGTCGTCGTATGCCTTGGGGATGGCGTCGTTGACGACCTCGTCCAGGATCGCCGGTCGGCCGATCCGCTGTTCGAGGATCCGGCCGGGCACCTTGCCGGGGCGGAAGCCGGGGACCTTGACCTGCGCGCCGATCCGCTTGTACGCCGCGTCGAAGCTCGGCTTGAGCTCGTCGAAGGGCACCTCGACGGCGAGCCGCACCCGGGTGGGGCTCAGGGTCTCGACAGTGCACTTCACAGACGACACTCCTTGGGGGTAGGGAACAACGGCGCGCGCGTGTGGACCGCCGCGCAGCGATGCGAATTCTGTCGATGAGTCTAGGCGACAGCTTCCATACCGCTCGCCGAGCTTGCCGAATGCCGTACAACTGTGCGTATGGGACTTCTCGTTGGACTGATCGTGCTGATCGTCGTCCTGCTGGTCGTCGGGGCGATCATCAAAGCGTTGTGGTGGCTCTTGGTCGTCGCCGCGGTCGTGCTGGCCGTCGGATTCGTGGCCCGCTCGGTCACGGGCAGGAACAACAAGGCGATCTGAGCCGCCTGAGTGCTGGTCGGGGTGGCGGGATTTGAACCCACGGCCCCCCGCTCCCAAAGCGGGTGCGCTACCAAGCTGCGCCACACCCCGTGGCGTCCAGAGTCTAGTGCGCCCCTACCGGCTACCCTGACGGTGCGCGCCGCAGCACTCGCACGGGCGTCGCCGCGGGTGTAGCTCAATGGTAGAGCCCCAGTCTTCCAAACTGGCTACGCGAGTTCGATTCTCGTCACCCGCTCTGCGCCG
>JACCXW010000464.1 GCA_013696785.1 Geodermatophilaceae bacterium
TGCCCGGTCCGCTCGTCGTCCGCCGGGCCAAGCCCGGAGAAGGGCTGACGGCCCTGGACGGAATCGCGCGCACCCTGTCCCAGGCCGATCTGCTGATCACCGACGACACCGGGCCGATCGGCCTGGCCGCGGTGATGGGCGGGCGGACGACCGAGATCGGTGCCGGCACCACGAACCTGCTGCTCGAGGCCGCGCACTGGGATCCGGTCACAGTTTCGCGAACCTCGCGCGGCCATGGCCTGTTCAGCGAGGCGGCTCGCCGGTTCGAACGCGGCGTCGACCCGGAGATGACGGTGGCCGCGATTTCCCGGGCCGCCCAGCTGCTCACCGAGTACGGCGGTGCCAGGGCTGCCGGTGCGGTCGTCGATGTGGACAACCGCAGTCCGCTTGTCCCGGTGATGCTTGATGTCTCGTTGCCCTCGCGGGTCGTGGGCGTCGACTACCCAGCTGAGCACGTCAGGGATGTGTTGGCCGGACTGGGTGCCACGGTGGTCGGCGGCACCCGCGAAGGCGAACCACTGACGGTGTCCCCACCGACCTGGCGAACCGACCTCGTCGATCCCAGCGACGTCGTCGAGGAGATCGTCCGGCTGTCCGGCTACGACCACGTGCCGTCGGTGCTTCCGGTCGCCCCAGCCGGTCGTGGGTTGACCGCTGCGCAGCGACGCCGCCGGAGCATCGCCCGCACCCTGGCCGACCTGGGGTTCGTCGAGTCGCCGGCCTATCCGTTCGTCGACCCCGCGACCTTCGACGCGTTGCGTTTGGACCGCGACGATGCTCGCCGGGTCGCTGTGCGACTAGCCAATCCGATCTCGGAGACCGAACCATTGATGCGGACAACACTGTTGCCGGGAATGTTGAAAACTCTGCGCCGCAACCTCGGTCGCGGTCAGCGCGATATAGCCCTCTTCGAACTCGGGCAGGTCGTACGCCCCGCGAGCGCCGCAACGGCGGCACCGTCGATCGGGGTCTGCCGGCGCCCGGACCCGGAGGAGATCGCCGCCCTCGACGCCGCCGTGCCGCGTCAGCCGTGGCGCGTGGGCGTGCTGGCCACCGGCGCCGCAGAACTTTCCGGATGGTGGGGTCCCGGGCGCGCCTTCGACTGGACGGACAGCTTGGCAGCCGTCAACGGGATCGGCCTCGCCGCGGGTATCACGATCAGGACTCGAGCCGACCAACACGCGCCCTGGCATCCCGGCCGGTGCGCGGCACTCCTGGTCACCGACGCCGGCGGCAGCGAGGTTCTGGTCGGGCACGCCGGCGAGTTGCATCCCGGCGCCTGCGCTGCTCTCGAAGTCCCGGTCGGCACGATTGCCGCCGAACTGGAGCTCGACCTGCTTCCGCCGTCTGCGGCCGCGACGTCGCCGGTGCTGTCGGTCTATCCCCCGGTGCTGCTCGACGTCGCCGTCGTCCTGCCCGACGGTGCCTCGGCTGCGGCGGTGTCCGCGGCCCTGCGGGACGGAGGGGGGGAGCTGCTGGAGGAGGTCGAACTGTTCGACGTCTACACCGGCCCGCAGCTCGGCGAAGGGCAACGCTCACTGGCCTTCGCGCTCAAGTTCCGTGCAGCAGACCGCACCTTGACCGTGGCCGAAGCGACAGCCGCACGCGATGCAGCCGTCGCCGAAGCGCATCGACGTACCGGCGCCGTCTTACGGGGATAACTCGTTCCGGCCCTCGGGCTGGGATCTACATGGGAACTTCGCGATCGTTGCCGGGGACACGCTGGCCGGGATCGTCGCCGAATATCAGGACGAATGCGCGCGTTCCCGCACGGTCGTGGCGGAGGCTTCCCTGGAAGACCCCGCACAAGGGCCGGAGATGGCGTTCACGTTGCGCTATGCACTGGCGCACATGGTCGAGGAAACCGCGCGACACTGCGGTCATCTCGATCTTCTCCGCGAAGTGATCGATGGCCAGGTTGGTATGTAGCTGGACGAACGCGACGGCGGCTGCGTCATAAGCGTTCAGCCGGCACTGGCGAGACGCACGTCCTCGGCGTCCAGTTCCTTGCTCGTCGATCACTTCGACTTCCGCGAGGAGCTGGCCGCCGACGGCTTCGCCTCCCTGACTCGCGACGACGCCAGGATGAATGTCGTCTTCCTACGGCGGGGGCCTGAAGTCGTTGCCAGCGGATCAGCGCCACGACCACGCTTCCGGGCTGATCATCGCCTTCGTCGTGGACGACCTCGAGGGCGAACTCGCCCGGCTGCAGGCCGAGGGAGTCTCCATCACCATGCCCCTGACCGCTGAGGAATCGGGGGAAACGCGCCTTTCAGGTACGGGACCCCAACGGCGTCATCATCCAGCTCGTCGACTGGAACGCACCTACCGCGCACTGAGCACCGACACGCAGTCGGCCACGCGCAGGCCGGCGATGCGCCGCGCCCGGCTGGCTGCGTGTCCAGGTTGATCGGTGCGGCTACCGTTGGCGCATGCTGCGTGACGGTCCGATCCCGAGGTTTGTGCACGGAATACTCGAATATGCCCTAGGGGTGCTGTTCATCGCGGCGCCATTCTTGTTCAACTTCGAGTCGGGAGCGGCGACCGGGATGTCGGTCGCTGTGGGAGTCCTGATCTTGATCCTGGCCGCGGTCAGCGAGGGCCCGGTCAGCTTGGTGAATCAGCTGCCGGCCATCTTGCACGTGGCGATGATCTATCTGCTTTCCATCTTCCTCATCGCCTCGCCCTTCCTGCTGGGCTTCTCCGACGAGGTGCCTCCGCGGAACTTCTTCATCATCAGCGGCGTGCTCCTGCTGCTAATCACGATCGGCACCAGGTTCCGCCGTTCCGAGCCGGGGCCCGGCGGCCGGACCGAGCCCACGCGGAAGCCGCCGCAGTCAACTCGCTCCGCCGACGCCCCGCCCCCGGCGCCCCCGGAAC
>JACCXW010000221.1 GCA_013696785.1 Geodermatophilaceae bacterium
ATTCTACCTCTGGGACATGCATGAGCGGTTCGCCGCGGACGTGGTCGCCGACTTCGTGGCCGAGTACGCCGCCGGCCGCACACCGAACCCGTGCCTGCGCTGCAACGAGAAGATCAAGTTCGCCGCCGTACTGGACCGGGCAGTCGCCCTGGGGTTCGACGCGGTCGTGACCGGGCATCACGCCCGGCTGTCCGAGGGTGTGCTGCGCCGATCGGTGGATCCCGGCAAGGACCAGTCCTACGTGCTCGGCGTCCTCACATCGGGTCAGCTCGCCCGCGCGATGTTCCCGCTCGGTGAGTCCACCAAGGCCGACGTACGCCGCGAGGCGTCGGCGCGCGGTCTCGGCGTAGCCGACAAGGCGGACAGCCACGACGTGTGCTTCATCGCCGACGGGGACACCCGGGGTTTCCTGGCCGGCCGGCTCGGCGAGCGGCCGGGTGATCTTGTCGATGCCGAGTCCGGAGCGGTGGTCGGAGAGCACGGTGGCGCCTTCGGCTTCACGGTGGGCCAGCGACGGGGCCTGCGAATCGGCCATCCGGCCGCGGACGGCAAGCCGCGTTACGTGCTGTCGATCAGCCCCGCGACCAGCACCGTCACGGTCGGACCGGCAGCTCTGCTGGATGTGACCGCTGTCTACGCCGGAACGCCGGTGTGGACGTGCGGAGAGCCAGTGCTGCCGTTCGACGGGACGGCTCAGCTGCGTGCGCACGGGGCGGTGTCCGCCGCGACCGCTCGTCTTGTCGACGGCCGGCTCGTCGTCGACCTGCAGGACGCCCAGCGCGGGATCGCGCCCGGACAGGCTGTCGTCCTGTACGACGACGACCGTGTGGTCGGATCGGCGACCATCGAGGGCACCGGCTAGCGCGCTGCGTGCGTCCCTGTGGTCGTCGCGGCGCTCAGATTTGCGGGCGTCGAGTACGGCGAGTGTTCCGACGCCGCCGGTAGCGGCATGTCGGTGCTACCCGATACCGTCCCGACATTCGCCCGAACCCGTTGATGGAGTTGTGCATGTCGCGTCGAATCCCCGTTGCCCTGGCCGCTGCCGCCGGTCTTCTGCTCGCGGTACCGGTGGTCCCGGCAGCCGCTGCGCCGGGGGACATCGACGTGCAACTGCTCGCCGTCAACGACTTCCACGGCCGGATCGAGGTGCAGTCTGGTTCTGACGGAGAACTCATCGTCTCACCTGGACCTGACGGTATATATGGCACAGATGACGATGTCAGCGAACTTGTCGGCGGTGCTGCGAACCTCGCGGTCACCCTGGATCAGCAGGCGGCCGACTTCGGTGGCGCCAACTCGTTCTTCGTCGGTGCCGGCGACCTGATCAGTGCCTCGACATTCACATCCAGCGTCTTCCTGGACGAGCCCACCATCGAGGTGCTCAACGCCCTAGGGATGGACTACTCCTCGGTGGGCAACCACGAGTTCGACCGCGGCACCGATGAGCTGCTGCGGATCGACGGCGGTGGCTGCGTCGGCGAGCAGAACGTCGACAGCTGCTTCACCGACAGCACCGGTGACACATCGTTCGACGGTGCGGATTTCCCGTACCTTGCGGCGAACGTCGTCTACAACGACCAGGGCACGAACCCGGGCGAGCCGATCCTGCCGCCGTACGAGCTGCTCGACGTCGGCGACGGTCAGCGGCTGGCGCTGATCGGCGTCGTCACGCGGACCACACCGACGATCGTCAGCCCGACCGGCGTGGAGACCGTCGACTTCCTGGACGAGGCGGAGACGATCAATGCCTACGCCGAGGAGCTGACCGATCCGGGCTTCGAGGGGGGCCCCGTCAACGCGATCGCGGTCCTGATCCACGAAGGCGGTGAGGCGACCGGGCCGAACGCCCCGGACTTCAACGCCTGCGACGGCCTCGAGGGCGCCATCGTCGACATCAACGCCGGCCTCGCGACCGACGACGTCGACCTGATCGTCAGCGCGCACACCCACCAGGCGTACAATTGCCGGTTGCCGCGTACCGGCGAGCCCGCTGACGCTGGAACGAGGCTCGTCACCCAGGGCGGCTTCTACGGCAAGCTGCTCACCGACATCCGGCTGCAGATCAGCCCGGACACGGGGGAGATAGATCCCGAGACGATGGTCGCCCTCAACGTCCCGGTGCTGCAGGGTCCCGGCGACCCCGACGTGGCAGCGATCGTGCAGTACTGGACCGACCGAGCCGCCGAGCAGGGACAGATCAGTGTCGGGTCGCAGACGGCCGACATCGACCGGGCCTACCTGGCCGGCGTACCGGTCCGTGACTCCGAGTCCTCCCTAGGCAACCTCATCGCCGACGCACAGCTCGCCTCGGTCCAAGGGCCGGACTTCAACGATCCCGTGATCGCGTTCATGAACCCTGGCGGCATCCGGGCGGACCTGAACTGCCTGACGACCGGGGAAGGGGATCCGGACGGGAACATCACCTACTCGGAGGTCTTCACCGTCCAGCCGTTCGGCAACACGATGAACACGTTGCGGATGACCGGGGCGGCCATCCATCAGCTGCTCGAGCAGCAGTTCCCGAACTACCCGCCGCCACCGGACGTCGAGCCGCGCGATTCGTTGCTGCTGCTGTCGGTGTCGGACGGGTTCACCTACGAGTTCGACCCGAACGCCGATGTGTCCGCCGGCGAGC
>JACCXW010000237.1 GCA_013696785.1 Geodermatophilaceae bacterium
GTCTGGTCCCGCCGCCCGCTGCTATCCCAGTCGGCCGATCTGCCGGGCAGGTTCGTGGACCTCCTCAGCCTCGATGACGTCGATGAGCTGGTCAGCCGGCGCGGCCTGCGGACGCCGTTCCTACGGATTGCCAAGAACGGGCAGGTCATCGATGCTGCCCGCTTCACCCGCTCCGGCGGGGCCGGCGCCCAGATCGCCGACCAGGTCAGCGACGACCGGGTCCTGGAGCTGTTCGCCGACGGTTGCACGCTCGTCCTGCAGGGACTGCACCGGTTGTGGCCGCCGCTGATCGAGTTCGCCTCCGCACTGGTGACCGACCTCGGTCATCCGGTGCAGATCAACGCCTACATCACACCGGCGCAGTCCCAGGGCTTCTCCGCCCACTACGACGTACACGACGTGTTCGTGCTGCAGATCGCGGGGACGAAACGGTGGGTGATCCATCCCCCCGTCCTGACCGACCCGTTGCGCAGTCAGCCGTGGACGGACCGACGTGCCGAGGTGTCCCGGGCGGCTGAGGCGTCACCCGAGATCGACGCCGTGCTCAAGCCAGGCGATGCGCTGTACCTGCCCCGTGGATGGCTGCACTCGGCCACCGCCCAGGGCGAGGTGTCGGCGCACCTGACCGTGGGCATCCACAGCCTGACCCGGTACACCCTCGTGGAAGCCTTGCTCGAGCAGGCCGCCCACGATCCGGCGTTGCGGACTTCGCTGCCGCTCGGGATCGATCCCTCCGGACCGGGACAACTGGATGTCGAGATCCAGGCCACCGTTGACCGGCTCGTCGCGTTCCTGCCCGCCACCGATCCGGTCAAGGCCGCGGACGGAGTACGCCGGCAGCTGTGGTCGGCCGTCCGACCGTCACCGCTGTCCCCGATCACCCAGGCGGCAGCCGCGGCGCAGCTCACGCCCGCCACCTCGATCCTGCGACGGCCGCACCTGCGCCACGCTCTGCATGTCGCGGCAGAGCAGGCCACCGTGACCCTCGCTGACCGCAGCCTCACCTTTCCCGCGGGCAACGGCCCGGCGCTCACCCGGGCGCTGTCCGGTCCGACCGTCCTGGTCGCGGAGCTGCCGGACCTGGTCCCGGAGGAGCGGCTGGTACTGGCCCGTCGGCTGCTGCTCGAAGGATTGGTGGTCACATCAGCGGTCGGGGCCGGCCCGCCGGGATGACCGACCCGCAGCCACTCACACCAGCGACCCGCTGCGCTGCGCTGTCGCTGGCACGCGGCGACCAGCTCGACGGGACAGCAGCCCCCGTGTCGAGGTGGCTGCTCATCGAGCATCCCGGCCCCTGGGGGCGCGTGGCGTTGCGTGACTCCCGGCTGGATCAATCGGTCGCGCGCGAGCTGGAGGCTCGCTGCCGAGGCGCCGGAGTACGGCCCATGCTGATCCGCCGCGCCGGTCGTGCCGCGGCCACCGCGGCCAGACGCTGGGCCTATGTCGACTCCCGGCTCGGCCACGAAGGGATGTGGTGGGGCCGCTACGACGTCGACCGGGATCTCACTGACGTCGCTTTGGACGGCTCGGCCGGAGTGCGATCCGGTGACCCGGCGTACCTGGTCTGCACGCACGCCCGGCACGACGCCTGCTGCGCGATCCGGGGGCGGCCGGTGGCCGCCGCCATCGCCGCGCTCCGCCCAGAGCAGGCGTGGGAGTGCTCGCACACTGGCGGCGACCGGTTCGCCGCGAACGTCGTCGTACTCCCCCACGGTCTTTACTACGGCACGGTGACACCGTTGCGGGTGCCCGACCTGCTCTCCTCGTACGAAGACGGTCGGGTCCTCCCGGATCTGCTCCGCGGGCGCTCCGCGTTTCCGATGGCCGTCCAGGCGGCGCAGCACCATGCCCGCGACGCCGTGGGCGACCTCGGCCTGACTGCGCTGGCACCAACCGACGTTCGGCAGCTCGACCCGGCCACCTGGCAGGTCCGCTTCGACCGTCCCGGCGGCGCGGTGACCGTCAGCGTGCGAGCTCGAGTGAGTGATCCGTTGCCGCGGCTCACCTGCTCTGCGGCCGGTTCGCAGCCCGTCCTGTGGTACGACGTCGCCGGCATCGTGGTCGGGTAACTCCACCGGGTGTCGAAATTCACCACTGGTGGTGCCGTGCCAGGAGCGCCGTCAACTGCTAACGTTCTTCTTGGTCGTCGTTCCCTGATCGTGTCATGCGTGCGCGGAACTTTCAGCGCGGAATCCGCTTTCTCCCGGTGACACCGGGCCGAGGGACGGGCCGGCGAGTCGGCCCGGAGGCCGCGACCGTGGCCTCCGA